>JANLSI010000849.1:0-1566 GCA_031362345.1 Pseudomonadota bacterium | reverse complement strand
GACATGAAGTCTCCTCGATAGGGCATGAATTCGCGGCACGGCGCTTTGCCGAGGTCGGTGAGCGAGGTCAGCGGGCCGGGGCGGCACGATCGACAGCCACGCCCCGCGCGTGCCGCCAGCTGGCGGGCGGCATCTTAACATTGGCTCCGGCCCATACCGCCGAGCACGATGCGAGTATCGGAAGCGCCCCTGCGGCGACTTTCCGTCATTGAGGGCAAGCGGCCGATCTGCTAAGTTTCCTCCCACGCAATCGGTCCTTGCGCCGCGCCGCGAGACCGTGACGAATTAGGCTCCTAGCACCCGAATCAATACTGCATGACGCGATTTATTTTCGTTACTGGCGGCGTCGTGTCCTCGTTGGGGAAAGGCATCGCTGCCGCCTCGCTGGGGGCCATACTTGAGGCCCGTGGCCTTGAGATCTCGATGGTCAAGCTCGACCCCTACATCAATGTCGATCCGGGCACCATGAGTCCCTTTCAGCACGGCGAGGTGTTCGTCACCGATGACGGCGCGGAAACCGATCTTGATCTCGGCCATTACGAACGCTTCGTGCGCTGGCGCACTTCGTCAAAGAGCAATTACACCACCGGTCGCATCTACGCCAACGTCATCCGCAAGGAGCGGCAGGGCGAATACCTGGGTGCGACGGTACAAGTCATCCCGCACATCACCGACGAGATTATCCGTTGCATCAAGCAGGGCGCCGGCGATGCCGAGGTCGCGATGGTCGAAATCGGTGGCACGGTCGGTGACATCGAGTCGCTGCCCTTCTTGGAGGCCATCCGCCAGATGCGCGTTGAACTGGGCGTGGCTAAGACGCTGTACATCCACTTGACCTTGGTGCCCTACATCAACTCGGCCGGTGAGATGAAGACCAAGCCAACTCAGCATTCGGTCAAGGAACTGCGCTCGATTGGCATTCAGCCGGATGTCCTGCTGTGTCGCGCCGATCGCCCACTGGCGCCCTCGGATCGACGCAAGATCGCGCTGTTTACCAATGTCGAAGAGCGAGCCGTCATTACCGCGCGCGATGCCGACAGCATTTACAAGATTCCGATGCTTTTTCAGGAAGAAGGCTTGGATGATATCGTGGTCGAGAAGCTCGGCCTGAAGCTACCGCCGGCCGATCTGAGCCAGTGGAAGAATGTGGTGTACGCGCTTGAGCATCCAGAGCGCTCAATAGACATCGCGCTGGTGGGCAAGTATGTCAACCTGACGGAGTCCTACAAGTCGCTGTCGGAAGCCCTGATCCACGCCGGCATCCACACCCGCACGCGCGTCAACATTCACTATGTGGATTCCGAGCGCCTCGAGACCGAAGGCTGCGAGGAACTGGCGGCGATGGACGCGATCCTGGTGCCGGGCGGTTTCGGCGAGCGTGGCATCGAAGGTAAGGTGCGCGCCGTGCAGTACGCGCGCGAAAACGCTGTGCCTTATCTCGGCATCTGTCTGGGTATGCAGGCGGCGGTCATCGAGTTCGCGCGCCACCAGGCGAATCTTGAGCATGCCCATTCGACCGAATTCGACAACCGCACACCGCACCCGGTGATCGCGCTCATTACGGAG
>JANLSI010000845.1:0-3312 GCA_031362345.1 Pseudomonadota bacterium | reverse complement strand
CGATGGGTTTCGTCGGGATGATGATGCCGGGTAATCCACAGCACGAGGATTACGATCATCCGATGTACGACCCGCTGTGGGAATGCTGCGCCGATTTGCAGATGCCGATCTGCTTTCACATCCTGACCTCCAAAGGCTCGGACGTGAACACCGTCTTCCAGGGCGCGCGCGGCAACAAGATCAACGGCTTCATGAACATCATCCGCGGCATCCAAGACATCATTGGCTTGTTCGTCTTGGGCGGCGTATTCGAGCGTCACCCGAACCTCAAGATGGTCTGCGCTGAAGGTGACGCTGGTTGGCTGCCGCATTACATGTATCGTATGGACCACGCATTCGAACGGCATGGCTATCACATGGAAGCGCGCGCGATCTCGCGTATGCCTAGCGACTATATCCGCGAGAACGTCTACTTCACCTTCCAGGACGACTGGGTGGCGTTCAAGACCGCGCACGAGATGAACCCGCGCCGATTGCTGTGGGCCAATGACTTCCCGCACAGCGATGCCACGTGGCCAAATTCGCAAGCCTTACTGACCGCCCATACCCAGTGCGTCAGCGACCAGGAACGGCGCTGGATCTTGCGTGAGAACGTCAAGGAGTTGTTTCAGCTGCCCTGTTGAAGGGGTGCTAAGACCGCGCAGTGCGCAGCTCGCGCCGTAGCCGCACCCGCAGCACGGCGTTGGCTTGAGCGAAGAAGTGGACAGATTTATCTTCGACCTAGTCTCCTTCTAGGGTGACGAAATTTAAAGCTGTCCCCTTTCCTTGCCGTCGCGCTCCACCGAAGTCAGCCGCGCTTCTTGGAAGTCAGAATATCTAGACGCGGTGACGGAGACCTTGCCGGCGAGGCAATCGCCTGGGGTCTTTTTCGTTATGGGTTCCGGTGCGCTGCTCATAGAGTCTGTTCAAATTTTTGAGGGGCAGCTATCTGCAGACGTCAAGGATCGATGGTGGCCGTACTGAGAGTATTGCGGCCTTCCGCATTTTCCTCATTTCATTAAACCTAAGTTCGGTCATGGGCCGGCACATTCCACACCATGCACTGTTCGCGATTATTCACGCTTTTCGCCATTGTCCGCTACGTCGTCTTGGTAAGCTGCCGGATATGAGTGCCAGCGCTGCTTCCGTCCTCCCAAAGCTCGCCGGCCGTCTGCGTTTCATCGATTTTCTGCGCGCCATCGCCGCCCACCTTATCGTCTGGCATCACCTCGCGTTTTACGGCCCGCTGTCCGATGTCGCGCGTCCGCTGACGCCGCTGCTGCTGGACGGACTGCACTATCACGCACGCATGGCGGTACAGATCTTTCTGGTTATCGCCGGCTTCGTGACTGCCCAGCATATCGAGGGCTTGCACGGCGTGAGCATGCGCGACTTCGTCGTACAAGTGGCGCGACGTTATCGACGCACTGGCGGTCCCTATCTCGTCCTCCTGATTGTGGCGGTTGCAGCCAACGCCCTGGCGGATCACTGGATGGACCATCGCTCGATTTCCGCGCCGCCGACCATCGGTCAATTCCTGGCCCATGTTCTCTACGTAAATGACGTGCTTGGTTACGAAGCGCTGAGCGCGGGCATCTGGTATCTCGCCATCGACTTTCAGTTGTTCACGCTGGTGCTGGCATTGGCGGGACTCGTGCGTTGGCTGGCGCTGTATCTATCGGCGCGGCCGAACGCCATACCCACTTTAATCCGCACAACGTTTGCCGCGCTGGCGGCGGCATCGCTGTTCTGGTTCAACCGCGATGGTGGGTTCGACCATTGGGCCATCTATTTCTTCGGCGCGTATTTCCTCGGCATGTTGCTGCGCTGGGCAATGAGCGGGGTGGTTGCCAGTAGGTATCTATGGGCCTATCTGGTCTTGATGATGGCCGCGATGGTCGTCGATTGGCGGCCGCGCTTGTTGGTCGCCGCTCTGACCGCAGTCACCATCCTGCTGGCGGCCCATCGGCAATTTCTGCAGCAGTGGCCGAAGAGCGCCTTGACTGCCTATCTTGGGCGGACCTCCTTCAGTCTCTTTTTAGTGCACTTCCCTGTCTGTCTGGTGGTGAACGCCTGGTTCTCGCGCCTGGCGCTGTCGCCGCGCGAGGCGTGGTTGGCGATGTTCGTTGCCTACGGCGCCAGCCTCGGCCTGGCGGCAGTATTCCATCATTTTGTTGAGCTGCCCTTTCAGCGTGGCGCAATGCGCGAGATAGAAGCGCGCGCCTGAGTGCGAAGTGGTGACTGCGGTGTCGGGCCAGGGGCCGTTCGGCGGTAACATCGATTGCCGTGACATCGCGCCCGGCGACACCATCTATTCCAATTCCTATGATGCCGGCCGACGTTGCTCAGTGCGTGCTATGCCTGGCGATGAATGCCGTGGCGAGATGATCCGACCATGCGGCGATGGTCATGGACGGCGGTCCGCCCGGAGCGCGCGGCAAGGCAGCCGCATCGGCGACGTACAAACCTGGGTTATCGAAGACCTGGCCATCGGCATCGACTACACCGCTCGCAATGCTTTCGCCGAGACAGGCGCCGCCGGTCGGATGCACAGTGATCGGCGTCTTGGGCACGTAGATCTTCTTGCCGGTCAGGGCCGCCATCTTGTCGAAAGTATCCTTGATGCGCTGGAAGATGGGGCTGCGACTAGTGTCGTATTCGATATGCAGCTTGCCGCCGCGCAAGCACACCGTGCCGCACATATCGTCTTCGCCGAGACCGGCGATCATGATGCCGCGCTTCAAGCGTTCGCGCACGCGTTGCGGCAGCGGGTAGCGGTCGACCGACGGCAAACCGCCGCCGCCGATCATCGGCGCACCGCTGTCACCGCGCGGCCGCACGCCGCCTGTAGTGGGTAGACCGAGGGTCTGGTCGAGACCCGCTTCGTTGTAATCCCAGAAGCCGAAATAATCGCCATTGCTGCCGAAGTGCTTGCCGAGCTGCGGCATGCCGGTCAAGCCGCCGATCACATCGCGGCTATGCAGCAGGATGCGCAACGTATTAAGCGTGCCGGCGGCCAGGATCACATGGCTTGCGGTAATGGCATCACGCTTGCCGCTGTGATGATCGATGAACTCGATACGGTAGCGCGAATCGGGCGCGTCGCCGAGTCGCACGATGGCGCTGACTTCAGCCATGTCGCGCACCGTCAGTCCGCGCTTCAAAGCGGGCGCCAGATACACCGCGTCGAGTGTCGTTTTGCCGCCCTTGGGCGAGCCCAGGAAACCATCGTCATTGCCTGTGTAATCCACTTCGTGGCGCTCGACGCCATGGGCATCGGTCACTTTCACGGGATGGTCGGGATCTTCGGGCAGCATATAGCCCAGGCGCGGA
>JANLSI010000166.1:0-3191 GCA_031362345.1 Pseudomonadota bacterium | reverse complement strand
TTCAAGAACGCCAAGGGCTACGAAGCCTACGGCGATGCTGCGACCGCCATGAACGCCATGGGCCTGGAGGCGGTGGCAGATGGCTACGTCGCGGGCCAAGTGTGGGGCACACCGCAGCAGATGCTGGAAGGTTTCGAGAAGCGTCGTCGTGCGATTGGCGATTTCGACATTCTCATGATCTCGCGTTTCGCCGGCATGCCGTTCGAGTGCGCCGAGCGCACCCTGAAGACCTTCGCCGAGAAGGTCATGCCGGAACTACGCAGCTGGGATACCGCCAAGACCCAGGCCGCTTAAGCGCGCGCGGCGGGAACCGCCTCAGCACGTTCTCGCCTGCTGACACGCAATAGCCTCCGCCATTGCGTGCCAGCTCGCCGCCTGCCTCAGCGCCGCGTGATCTGCGGTGACGGCGGGTTGAGCGGATTGGCCAGCCGTTCGATGACCTCGAAGGGCGGCTTGGCCCAGCCATCGGAGCCCGCCACCGACAGTCGTCGCACGGCGATGCGCCAGCCTTCTGCAGTGAGGCGCAGGCTATCGTGATAACGGCCCCACAAGTCAATGCGGTGGCCATCGTCGGCGGTGATATGCCAGGCATAGACATAGGCTGTCGAGTCGGCGCGCGAGTCGCCTTCAAAGCGGATGCGAATATTGGAAACGTGATGGCTGGTGGCGCTGAACGGGGCCAGCGTCTTGGCGAACATCGTGGCCAGCTCGACACGACCGACCACCGCATGCCGGGCGCCGAGTTCGAACTCGCCGTCCTCACAGAAGACGTGCTGCACCAGGCCGGCCGGATCGTTGCGATCGACGTAATAGCTATAGTCCTGCAAGGTTTCGCTGATCAGCTGTCGCTGTACCGTTTCCCACAGCTGGCGGTTGTCGATCGGTGTGTTGTCCATGCGCTGCCCTCCCCATTTGAACGCGCGCGTTGCGCGCAAGTGTCGGCGAGGATAACGCACAAACCCACTCGCTCGTCGCACGCGGGCGGTGAGCGACTTGCTAGCACCAAGCGCACGATGCACCCTGACCACAGTCGATTGCTCAAGAACCCATAGCAACGTCGAAAGTGGAGATAGACAGCATGGACGACGCGGCCGAACCCGCAGGCCGGCGCGGGGTCAGCGCGATAAGGTCGGTGCGCTGGACGGGTGTGCTGCTGGCGGTGCTAGCGGCTGCCGGCCTGCCCTGCGCTGCCACCGAGCCAGACTGGCACGATTACGCGGCGCTGCTCGCCGCCCACGTCAAGGCTGGCCGGCGTGACGGCATCACGCTCAACCTCGTCGACTATGGGGCCTTGGCCACCGATCCGCGCCTCGCGTCGGCACTCGCTACGCTGCAAAATTTTCCGCTGACGAAACTCGCTGGCCGACACGAGTGGCTGGCGTTTCACATCAACGCCTATAACCTGCTCGCGCTCAAAATGGTGGTCGAGCATCAGCCCGTGCAGAGCATCAAGGGCATCGGCAATTTCCTGCGACCGGTATGGGAGCGCAGCGCCGGACAGCTCGATGGCGAAGCCGTTTCATTGGCCGACATCGAGCACCGCCGTCTACGTAAGCACGGCGAAGCACGTATTCACTTCGCCATCGTCTGCGCTTCGGTGAGCTGCCCGGATCTGCGCACCGAGCCCTATCGTGGCGCGACACTCGACAAGCAGTTGAATGACCAGGTGACACGCTTTCTCGCCAATCCGGACAAGGGCCTGCGGGTAGCGCGTGACGGCGTACACGTCTCGCAAATCTTCGACTGGTTCGAGGGCGATTTCGCCAGCGCCGGCGGCGTGGCGGGCTTCATTGCGCGCTATCTCGCCGTGCCGAGCGAACTCGGTCTGGCGGCGGATATCGACTACGACTGGCGCTTGAATGGCGAGTAAGAAGGCCCAGCGCCGAGGCTCAAATCACCTCGTTGGCAAACTCCTCCATCGCGACCGGGCGCATTGTCGCTAGATGCTGCAGCACCGCCGCGACACGGTCGCGCAGCTCGTCGCCTGGATGTTCAAACTTGAGACCGACGCGGTACATATCCATGCCGCAATCGGTGACCAGGGTCTGATGCACCACGCGCGCGCGCAGACTCAGGCTGTAGTGGGTATCGGCGCCGCTCAAGGTCACGAGCAGCGACTGATCGATGTCCAGCGGGTCCGGTACCGTCAACATCACACCGCTCGGCGAGATGTCTTCCAGCACTGCGCAGAATTCGCCGCTGTCGCCGTACTCGATCTCCAGCCGCTGCACCAGGCGGGCTTCGCTACGCCGCGTGTCGGGACTGGGATTGGCGACCAGGATGTCGAGTACTTTCTCCAGCCGTTCTTCGTCGGCCGCACTCATGCTGTCGAAGCGCAGGCCATACTCGGTGGCGCCGTTAACGGTGGTGGTGCGCAATACCGTTGCGACGGTCGTGATCTTGTCACCCTTGCCGATCGGCAGGAGTAGGCGCACACGCTGTCCGGCGTGCAAGACCATGTCCACGCAACGCACCGAGGCACCTCCCCAGGAAATATTGCGCATGATCGCCTTGCTGGTCTCAGTGCTATCGATCAGGCCGAGCTGTACGGTGGCAGTGACACTGATGCGCAGCTGGCGACGCTGCTCGCGCGTCGCGGCAGCCTGGGCCTCGGCCAAGTCGGTCGCTTCCTCGGCGCTCAATACCGGCCGCTGCGACTGCCGCTGCGCGACCTGCTTACGCACTAGATGCAGCGCTTCGTCAAAGCTGGCGCGCACTGCGTCACGCAGACGCGCCGCCGCGGCGCCGTCCTGGACAGAGGCCGACTCCAGCGGAATGACACCGAACTTGATGCGGTGCTGGGCGATACCGAGCGCCAGGATTTGGGCGCAAGCGGCCAGCTCTTCTTGACTCAGGGATGCGATAGCACTGTCGTGCGCCATACTCGGGACCGCCGCGCTGGCTTGCATACATAACTCCTGTCGGGGATGGAGCGCTCGCCGCACTCCTCGTCCGCTATAGCGACCGCGCGCCGCGCGCCTTGACCGCAGCGGCGGTCATCGCCGAGGCTCAGAGTTCGATGCTTTGGGGAAGACGCGCGGCGACCAGCGTGCCTAGCAGGCCGCCGACCAGGGCGGCGACAAATTCGGCGTGCGCGCTGGTGTGCATGGCCAAGTTTACAGCCACCAGCGCGCCCATCCCCTACCTCACCGCCGCCGCCCCCAGCCGATAGACCGGCGCAAAGACAGCGC
>JANLSI010000818.1:0-1782 GCA_031362345.1 Pseudomonadota bacterium | reverse complement strand
CCGCGCTCATGCTGCACTCCCCGGCCAGGGCAGCGCCACCTCGACGAGCTTGCGGCTGTCGAGCTTGGCGTAGATCAGCGTGGTGTTCAGCGAGCGGTGGCGCAGCACGTCGGCCACCTCCTTGAGGGACGAGCCGCTTGCCAGCAGCCGGCTGGCCAGCGTGTGGCGCAGCAGATGCGAGCGCGTGTAGGGCAGTCCGGCGCGCGCGTAGGCCTGGCGGATCGTCTTGCGCACGAGGTCGGGGCCGACGGGCTCATCGCGCGGTGCCATGTGGCGCACGAAGACCGCACGGTTGCAAGTCTTGGGGCGTTCATGCATCAGGTACGCGGCGATGGCCTCACCCGTGGTTGCGGGCAGCGGTAGCACGTCTTCGCGGCGGCTCTTGGTGGGACGCAGCGTGATCGTGCCAGCACGCCAGTCGATGTCGTCGAGGCTGAGCCGTGCGACCTCGCCGCTGCGAAGCCCGAGATCGAGCGCGCAGCGCACGATGGCATCGGCGCGCCGCAAGGAGCGGCCGACCTTACCGAGTGAGCCGACCAGTTGCTCGACTTCTTCGGCGGTCAGCGACTTGGGCAGGGATGCCAGCTGCCAGTTGGCGGGATAGGACACCGCGCCGATCAGGCCGTGCACCGCATCGCCAAGCGATGCACGGTAGCGGAAGTACACGCGCAGAACCGACACCACCGTGCCGGCGCTCGCCGGCTTGTTGTACAGCTTGGCCTGCTGTGCGAAGAACCGGCGCACATGCTCAGGCTTGATCGCTGTAATGTCGACGGGACCGTCACCGAACCGTGTAGTCAGCAGCCGTCGCATGATGCGCAAGGCCATGTCCCGGGTCTTCGGCGCAAGGCCGCGCACATGCTCCATGTGCCAGCCATAGCGGCGCAGTTCCTCATCCACCGGCGTCGTGCTCACGGCCGGCGGGGCGATCACACCCTGAGCACGCAGCACCACCAGCAGATGACCCAGCGCGGCGCTCAGACCGCGCCGATCACGATGAACCGGTCCGCTGCAACGGCAGCGAGGAAGGTGCTCTTCCAGGAACTCGGTGACGGCTGCCTCGTCGATGCGTTGAACGCACAGGCGGCGGCCGTGAACCCACTGGGCGAAGTGGGCGATGCTGCCCATGCAGTTCGCGAACGTGGTTGCAGCGTAGCCGCGGTCGGTCAGGTACTGCTTGAACGCATCGACGTGAGGCGCAAGGGGCCCCTCATCGAGCCAGTTGACGCGGCTGAGTTGAGAGAGTCGGACGTTACCCATGGTGGTCTCCTGAAGTGGGACCACCAATGGACTCGGCTGCCGAAACTATGTCTAGAAGTTCGCTGACCCGCCTCGCCAATGGCCGAGCTGGGCCAGCGCCAAACAGGTCCTGCCCGTACGACCTACGCCTAGTTGAGATCTATACATAGGGGTCGCTATGCAAAGCTTTGCATATCGTCCCTAAGCGGTATCTGGTCAGTGACAGCTTTTGGGAAACCAATTCTGGCCCGTCTTGTAAAAGATAACCTTTACAGGATCACCGAAGGCCAATTGATCGAAAGGATCTCCGTAGGCACGTCTTGACGCCATCGCAGACGTGAAGTCACACTCACGCCTACCATCGTAGCGATGAGCGAGGGAGAGCACATGGCGTTTCCGATGTTTCAAAAGGCGGGCAGTAATGACTGTTTGCTCCCCGCATCAGTAGTGAAATCGCGCTTGCTCACCAACGTCCCAAAAGGCAATCATCATTGTTGCATCATCAACAACAACAATTGCAGCAATCACGGTTTCCATTCTGGA
>JANLSI010000810.1:0-5202 GCA_031362345.1 Pseudomonadota bacterium | reverse complement strand
TACAAGACCAGCAAGGCGCGTGTCTGTGTGACAGTCGGCATGATGACCACCGGCTACGACTGCACCGACATTCTCAACCTCGGGCTCTTCCGTCCGATCTTCTCGCCCACCGACTTCATCCCGATCAAGGGGCGCGGCACCCGCAAGCACGACTTCCGCGAGTTGCTCTTCGACGACAGTCTGAGGGAAAGCGTGCAGCACCCAGTGAAAACAGCCTTCAAACTTTTCGACTTCTTCGCCAACTGCGAGTACTTCGAGGAAGAATTTAACTACGACGAAGTGCTGAAGCTCCCGCCACCCAAAGGCAAGGGCAGCAGCATGGAAGGGGAAGGCCAAGGCCCGACGGTCGTGGGCGGCACGTATGAGCACCTTGGTGCCGACATCCTCGCTTCGATGCACGTCGAGCAGATCACTGCCGAGGGCATGAAGATCGATCGCATGTTTTTTGAGAAATTCGAAGACGTGATCCGCGCCAATGATACCGTCGCCGCGGCCGTCGAAGCCGGGCAGTGGGACCGCGTCATCGACTGCGTGAATCGCGAAGTCTTCGACCAGCCCGAGGAGTACTACACCCTCGACAAGCTGCGCAAGGCCGCCGCCGTGGATCGCCGCCTGACCTTGCGCGAGATCCTGGAGAAGGTCTTCGGCCTCATTCCGCGCTTCAAATCCAAGGATGAGTTACTGGAAGAGGAGTTCTTGAAATTCATCGCCGACACCAAGCCCGAAGAGGCCGCTGCCATCCCGGCCATCAAAACCTTTTTTAAGGCCTATGTCACCAGCGATCAGGTAAGGCATATCATCGATAGCAAGGACTTCACGGTGCTCGCGATTCATCCGATGTTTTCCACCGGCGAGTTCAAGGCGGTGCCGGCGAAGTACCGTGTGCTCGTGCCGGAGTACGTCAAGGATTACGTGTCATTGAACCAGTTTGTCGCCTGAACCATGAGTCCACCCGGATATTCTTTTTGTGTGGCGATTTCGTCATATTTTTAAAACCCGTCGAATTCGACGGGATTGGCGCTATCCCGCCTCTAAGGTAGAGCGACGGGGCGTTAGGGTTACGGCACCTGCACCCACAACTAGCTATATCTTCCCATGGGGAAATGGAACATGGATAAACAAGATGGACAGGATTCGAGTTTGAAGCATGAGGCGATCACCAAGAGTGTGATCGGCTGTGCCTTTGAAGTAATCAACGAACTTGGCGCTGGTTTTCTTGAATCGGTCTATGAGAAGGCTTTACTGCTGGCGCTGCGACAAAAAGGTTTGTCTGCGATCCCGCAATATGCGGTCAAGGTAATGTTTAGGGGTGAATGCGTTGGCGATTTTTATGCGGATATATTCGTTGATGGAAAGGTGCTCGTCGAACTGAAAGCCGTCAAAGCCATTGCCCCGGAACACCAGGCACAGATCATCAATTATCTGAACGCCACCGGCATCGAAGTTGGTCTGTTGATTAATTTCGGCAACCCAAAACTCGAATATAAGCGCTTCACGAGAAGCAAAAATATGAACATGGATAAACAAGATATGCAGGATTTTCATCGTGTGAATCCTGTCCATCAATGCTAAATAAGATCTTCTGATGCTCGACACCGACACCAAACGCCGCATCGACACCGCCCGCGACATCCTCGTCGGCAAGGTGCCCGACCCCAAGTCGCAGGTCGAGCAGATCACCAGTGCCCTGATCTACAAATTCATGGACGACATGGACGCCGAGTCCGAGGAACTCGGTGGCAAGCGCAAGTTCTTCACTGGCGGCCACGAGATGCTCGGCCTCTACGGCGAGGGCATTGCGAAAATGCCCGAGAACCCCGGCCTGCACGCTGCTCTCAGCGCGAGCTCGCCTGCGCTTTGCTGGCGAAAAGCTACTCTATGGGTCAGTCGAGAACCCGGCCCTATCCAGCTCAAGACGAACCAGCCTGGCGGCATTGCGCCAAGCCGGTACGGCTAGATACTCCAAATATCTAACTTACGACCGTCGGCGTGGGTACTTCGACGCAAACGATATCCTCAATCTGAGGTCCGAGGGCACTCGTTAGGCCAGGTTTCCGGCCTGCACATGGAAGCGACGCCGCGCTAGTGGCAAATAGCCGATCAGCGCTGAACCAAGCATCCAGACCGATGCCGGCAAGGGCACCGCAGTAATCGGAGCAGTCAACGCGCCGATCTCGACGCGCGTCTTACGAATGGACGCGAACTGTGCGACGTCAGGCGTCACAATGCCGGCCATCAGTGTATTGAGCAACTTCACATTGACTTCACCGCTGTCCGTTCCAACGGACATTGATACCTGCCATGGGCTGGTATTGAAATCCTCGAAGGTGGTGGCGTGATCCAGATCGCCGGCCGAAAACGCCAACGGCGTGTCAGCCACGATGAACTGCCCACCTACCGCCACCTTGGCCGCCGAGCCCAAGCGGAAATACTCGCCGGCCTCAAACATGCTTACGCCGACGACCTTGAATCCCGGGTGAGCAATAATCTCGATATTAGGCGTCGCCTGACTCGCCGAGACCACACCAAAGGTACCGGTCTGCGCCAGGAATTGCGCCGGCTCATGGAGTTCGAGCACGTCGTCTTCGGCACCAAAAGTGCCAAACAATCCAAACAAAGAATCGTCGAATTCGAAATCGACATGGACGCTCGAAAGAATTATGACGGCCGCCTGGGCTTGCCCCATGGCGAGAGAGAGCGCAAGCGCGCCTAATGCGTTTCTGATTTTCATGGTTTCATTACATCCCTAAGAACGATAGAAAAATTTCAAGACTCTTGCACCAGCCCGGCGAACAACACGCCGGGTGTCTGTATCTTGATAAGAAAAGAATTAAGTACGCCTTAAGGACGACCGGCGATCTGGCGCCGAGCGGGAAAACGCAAACACAGCTGCTCTCAAAGATCTACCTAACAATTGCTGCGCTTTGGGACTCAGACACGCGCAAGCGCTTCCTGAGCAGACCTCGGTCCCGTCCGTGGTGCCGGCGTTGATCAACGCCAAATTGCGGCGACCGTGGGCTGGGAATTGCGCTCTGTCACGTGTAAGGTCGACGGACATTCGTGCGCCATTGGCGGGGTTTATCACGAGCGACTGAAGGCCTTGGCGCACTGGCAGCAGCGTCCAGCGCTTTCGAGTCAACGTCGAATTAAATGTCACTTCTAGCGAATACCCGTAAATTCGGTTGCCGCGAAACACCGATCGGGCGGGCGACGGCCGGCTCTCAATACGCGGTGCCAGCCCTAGGCCAGGCACTGCGCGCCGCTGGGCTGGTAACTTGCGCTCTGATCCCGATAGCCGCGGTCACTGCCAACGAGATAGCAATCACCGACATCCCGACGATCACGGTGCGCGACCACGTCGCTGTCAGCCGCCGGCAGCCGATCGAGTATCTCAAGCTGCCCTTAAACGAGCGCGATTCTCCGCTCGCCGTCGAGACCATCGATGAGCCCTTGCTGAACAGTGGCGCCTATAAAGATCTCGGCGCTTTGCTCGACGTCGCGAGTTCAGCCCTGACCGTCGCGGCTGACGGCGATAGCGCCAACGACATCAGCCTGCGCGGCTTCGGCAACACACCGTTGTTTCGCAATGGCCTGAACGGGTCGCTGATAGGCGCGCCAGCGGCCAGTGCCTTCAATATCGAGCGAGTCGAGATTCTAAAGGGACCCGATGCGGCACTGTTCGGCCCTGGCGAGGCCGGCGGCGCCATCAACATCGTCACCAAACAGCCCTTGCGGGTCGCGGCGCACAGTTTCGTCGTCGAACTCGGATCGCCTGGCAGCCATAGCTTCAGCCTCGATACCACCGGATCCGCCCCCGGCGGTGACGCGCTTCGTTACCGCTTGATAGCCGCTCGCGAACAGGGCGATACCTTCCGTGATTTCGTCAAGCAGGACCGCTGGTTCGTCGCGCCGTCATTGGCCTGGCAGCTCACACCGTCATTGGATGTGGTGACCAGCATCGAATTGACTCGCGACCGACGGCTGGCGGACACCGGTGTAGTCCTCGCGCCTGGACTGACGGCGCTGCCGCCCTCGCGATTCTTGGGTGAACCGGCGGTCGGGGCGGCAGATTCCCAGGACGTGACCAGCCAGACCACTGCAACGCTGGCGCTAGCGCGACAATGGACACTGGAGCTGCAGCTGCAAGGCCAATCGAGCGCCCTCGACGGCATGCGAGTCGAGCCAGACGGTTTGAACAACCAGGGCAGGCTTGAGCGTGAATTGACCGCCCGCGATAACAGCGGCGAAGCCTGGGTCGCCCAACTCGAAGTGGCCGGGCCGGCGACGCTAGGGGGGCAGGCCCACGACCTCGTGTTTGGACTGGAAGCAACACGGTTGCAAGAGATCACTAATCTGTTCGTCTCGAACGTCGACGATGATCCCTTTGCCCTCGATGTCGGCGCGCCGCGCTATGGGCAGGCCCTGCCGGCGCTGCGACCGGAACGACTGTCCGAAGAGCGGCGGCGCCAGTTTTCCGCCTACGGCCAGGATCTATGGAAATTAGCCGAGCACTGGCAAGTGCTGGGCGCCGTACGTGTCGACAGGATCCGTCAACGCGGCTTCGACGTGACTAGCGGCCAGCGTTTCGCCTCCGCTAAGACGGCGGCCAGTCCGCGCGTCAGCCTGGTGCATAGCAGCGCCATCGGACTGACCTGGTATGGCACTTACAGCCATACGGTGGAGCCTAACGAAGGCTTGCAACCCGACCGCCGGGCCTTGTCGCCGACGACCGCCGATGGGCTGGAGAGCGGCCTGCGTTACACGCCTGGCGGGGGGCTGTTCACACTCGATGGTGCGCTGTTCGCCATCCGCCAGCGCAAAGTCACCGTAGCCGCGCCCGGCGCGCCCGGTTTCGAATTGCAAAACGCACGACAGCGCAGTATCGGCGCCGATCTCGAACTGCGCGTGCTGCCCGTGCACGGTTTTTCGCTGACCTTGCAATACCATTGGCTCGATACGGCGCTGGGCGGTGACCCCTTGCTGCCAAAGGGCACGGCGGCGCTCAATGCGCCCCGTCATCAAGCCGGTATCCTCGCGCTCTATGAGCCACCCTCGACGCGCTACGGCCCGCTGGTGCTGGGCATGGCCGCGCGCTATGTGGGACAACGCAGCGCGAGTCTGGACGTCGAGGAGTTGCATCTACGTCTGGCCGACTACACCCGCATCGACCTGTTCGCGCGCTGGCGACCGCTGCGTCATGTG
>JANLSI010000771.1:0-2693 GCA_031362345.1 Pseudomonadota bacterium | reverse complement strand
CCTTCGGCGTTCTCGCGCAGCCGCACCAGGCCATAGCGCAGGTCGGCTTCGTAGCGTTGCTGTTGATAGTTGAGCCCGATCAGCGGGCGGCCCAGCTTGTGGGTTATCCAGGTGCCGACGATGGCGTAGACCAGTGCGCACCACAACATGTAGCCCGGCACGTTGATGACCTGCCCGAACAAGGTCAAGCTGACGGCGCCGGACAAGGTCCACAAAATGGCCACGAAGGACAACAAGGTGACGACTGAATTCATGAAATCCAGAGTCAGGCCGAGGGTGCTTTCGGTGAAGGCCTGCAAGTCTTCCTGAATACGCTGATCGGGATTGTCGGTGCCTTGGCCCTTGAGTTCGATGCGGTAATAGCAACGATTGGCCAGCCAGTCTGCGAGGAACACTCCGGTCAGCCAGCGCCGCCAGCGGATCTGCAGCATCTGGCGCAGATAGCTCTGATAGACCGCGACCACGATGAAGCCGAAGGCGAGGACGGCGAAATAGAGCAGTTGCGATTTAAACGCGTCGTAGTCTTTGTTCTGGATCGAGTTGTAGAAACCGTTGTTCCACTTATTGAACGCAACGCTGAGCGCGACCAGGCCGAGATTCAAGGCCACCACCACCGCTAGCAACAGCCACGCCATGCCCTTTTCGTCGGACTGCCAATAGGGCTTAACCAGTGCCCAGACTTTGCTGAACTGGCCGTTGCGGGTGACGGACAACTTCTGCGTCATGCTGCTCATGGAGAGTACTCGTTGATAATTCGATAGCAGCTGTGGCGCAGGGTGTGGTCACCCCGCGCTGGCGCTGCGCTTAGGAGAGGCGATGCAGGCTTGAGTTCCGTCCGCCGCTTGGATAGTTCGATGCAAGCGCAGATGCGCGCGTTCAGTCGACTTCCATGATCGCTTCGATTTCGACCGCCACGCCCAGCGGCATGCTGTAGGCGCCGATGGCGACCCGCGCATGGGCGCCCCGTTCACCGAAGATTTCGAGGAACAATTCCGAGGCGCCATTGATCACCGCACCGATCTCGGTCACCTCGGGCGTGCAGTTGACATAGCCCGCGACTTTCGCAATCTGGCGGATGCGATCGAGATTGCCACCCAGTGCCTCGCTGGCCTGGGCCAGCACGTTCAGCGCGGAGAGTCGCGCGGCGGTGCGTCCTTCCTCGATGGTGAACTCGCGCCCGACCTTGCCGACATAGCGCAGTTCACCCTCCCACTGCGGGATTTGACCGGAGATATACAGGGTGTTGCCGATGCGGACCGCACCCTTGATCTTGGCCACCCGTGGTGGCTGGGCACGGGGAATGACGATGTCGAGGGCGGCGAGGCGGGCGGCAATGCTGGGTGGCATGTTCGCTACTCCGTAGTCGAGTGATGAGGGCAACGCGCGCTCAGCGCGTCACGAAACCACCGTCCACCGCTAAGGCGTGGCCGGTCATGAACGAAGCAGGGTGCAGTACTCGACCTGAATATGCCATCCCCTGGGCAGCGTAATAAGGTGGCGCTCGGAAGGTGGGGTGCTGAGGCGGCCGGTCGCTCGGCTATCATGAGCGCTGACCAAGGAGCGCCCATGGATATTCTGCTCAGCCTCGTCGATTTCATCGTCCATCTCGATCACCATATCGCCGATTTGATCGAGGCCTATGGTGCCTGGACCTATGGCATCCTGTTCGCGATTGTCTTTATCGAAACGGGTGTGGTGGTGCTGCCGTTTCTGCCCGGCGATTCCCTGCTGTTCGTGGCCGGTGCTTTCGCCGCCCGTGGGCAGTTCAGTCTGGCGACCCTGATCGGCCTGCTGGCGCTGGCGGCGATCCTCGGCAATACCAGCAACTACTGGATAGGCCGCAGCATCGGTCCGAAGGTCTTCCAGTGGGAGGATTCGCGCTTTTTCAATCGCGCCGCTTTTAACAAGACCCATGCCTTCTACGAAAAGCACGGCGCGGTCACCATTATCGTCACGCGTTTCCTGCCCTTCATGCGCACCTTCTCGCCCTTCGTGGCGGGCGTCGCCGCCATGACCCATACCCGCTTCCAGTTCTACAACATGGTGGGCGGGCTGTTATGGGTGGTGTCCCTATGCCTGGCCGGCTATTGGTTCGGCAACATCGGCTGGATCAAGAACAATCTGACCCTGGTGATCGTGGCGCTTATCGTCATCCCCGGCCTGCCGACTGTGATCGTGGCGGGTCGTGAATGGTGGGCGGCGCGGGCGCGGCGGGCAGTCTGAGGGGCGCGCGGGTCTCACCCTGACCTCGGCAGGCAGTCACCGACGCTCAGCCGGTCACGTCTTCGACCACGAGTTCCGCTGGCGGGGACGACTGAAGAATATTTTCGAGCATTTGCTGCAGACGAAGACTCTGCTCGCGCAGCGCCATGGCGGAGTCGCGCGCGTCTGGCGGCAAATCGTCACGCGCTACCAGCCCGTCGGCGATGGCGGAAAGTGCGGCCACTGGAGTGCGTAAATCACGGGACAGTGTCTCCAGGATGGCGCCTCGCAGTCGTTCGCTTTGCATGTCCAGCGAATTCGCTTGAGCATTATCGACCAGTTGAATGCGATCGATCACCGTGGCGACCAGCGCCGCGATGGCGGTACACAGCGTCTCGGGCAGGTCGCGGACGGGTTCACCGCGCGGCTCATACAAGCCGAGCACGCCGCGCGACTGTGCACCGCCCGGCAAGGGCAGTAACAGCGTGTAG
>JANLSI010000739.1:0-8508 GCA_031362345.1 Pseudomonadota bacterium | reverse complement strand
CCGTCATTCTCGACCTGGGATTACCTGGCAAAGGTGGATTGGAGATCCTGAAGGCGATTCGAGAGCGTGGCAACCAAACGCCGATTTTGATCGCGACCGCGCGCGACGCGATCGAAGACCGCATCACCGGCTTGAATCATGGTGCCGATGACTACCTTGTGAAGCCGTTCGATCTACGCGAGCTGATTGCGCGCCTGCATGCGGTCCTGCGACGACGAACAGGCCAAGGCAATCCTGTGCTGACTTGCGGCAAGATCACGCTTGATCCCGGCACCAAAGAAGTCACCCTCGAAGGCACCGCTGTGGCTGTGTCGCCGCGCGAGTTCACCCTGCTGGAAACGCTCATGCGCAAACCTGGTGTTGTGCTCTCGCGCGAGACGTTGGCCGATTCTATTTATCGATGGGGCGAAGAAATCGAGAGCAATGCCATCGAAGTCCATCTGCATAATCTGCGCAAGAAACTTGGCGCGAGTACGATTATAAACGTGCGTGGGGTTGGCTATCGAATCGCCGAAACGTGATATGACTTCGATACGTCGTCACTTATTTTTGTGGCTGTTAGGCGCGCTGGCGGCGGGCGCGATCGTGCTGGTCGCTGGCTATTACGCTTTTGCCTTTGATGAAATCAACGAGGTATTCGACAAACAGCTCAAACAAATCGCTCTAACAGTCGTCGCGGTACGAGAGAACGACGGACCATCATCGACGACCTTAGCGATGTCTGAACAGCTCAGATCTCGGCACGGATATATCGTGCAAGTGTGGACGCCCACCGGTGAGCTACTTTTCAGTTCAGTCGCTGTCCCCGCACTTCCTTTGCTTGCGGTGCACGGGTTTCATACCGTTCAGTTGAACAATGTGCCGTGGCGGGTGTACTCCTTACACGCTTCGCACTATGTGGTGCAATCAGCCCAATCGGTCATGGTCCGTGAGAACCTGGCCAACGAGTTGGCCGACAAGCTTTTATTCCCCGGTCTTGTCGCGCTACCAGTAATTGCATGGCTGCTTGCCTATGGCCTTAAATTGGGACTTCGTCCGCTAGAGCACGTGGCGGCCGAAGTCGGTGGCCGCGGCGTGCTGTCCTTGCAGGCGATTCCCGAAGGCAGCGTACCGATCGAGATTCGACCGGTGATCGTCGCCCTGAACGCGCTCATGCTAAGTCTCGCTTCAGCGCTTTCCAGGCAGCGTCAGTTCACGGCCGATGCGGCGCACGGGCTGCGCACACCACTGGCGGCACTTAGCCTGCAGTTTCAGCTACTCGAATCCACAACCGATACGGCGACCCGCGACGAAGTCCTGAGCGATATTCACGGTGGTTTGCACCGTGCCACCCATCTGGTCGCGCAGCTCTTAGACCTTTCGCGGGTTGAGCCCGGCGACAGCGGCTTACGTGCAGTGACTCTGGATCTCGCGGAACTGGTACGCGTTGCAGTCGGTGATTTCAGTTTGCGTGCCGAACAGGCCCAGCTCGACCTCGGCGCTGAAGCCGCGCTACCGATGCCGGTGAGCGGCGATCCTCGGCAACTGCGAATTCTGATCGATAATCTGATCGACAATGCCGTCCGCTATACAGAGCCTGGCGGCCGTATCGATGTGCGGGTGGGGTACGACGACGCATCGCGGGAGATCCATCTCGACGTGGTCGACAGTGGTCCGGGTCTTGCGCCGGAGCAGCGCTCGCGCGTTTTCGATCGCTTCTACCGGGTCGTTAGCACTGTCGGCGAACAGAGTCCAAGTATCGGCGCCGGTTTAGGTCTGGCGATCTCCAAGGAGATCGCAGAGCGCCATCGCGCGACGATAGCATTGGGCGACGGCTTGCCAAATGCGGACAAGACCAGGGGGCTTATGGTCCGCGTAAGCTTTCCTGCTGGCCATTCCGCCACCTGAGCTGTGCACCAGGTGCATAGCCCACGTCGCAGCTTGAACCATTTCGCGAGCACAGCCGTCAGTGCTCAGACGTAGGGTAGTCATACGCAGCGGCCCGGCAACATCACCTCCAGGTAGCGGTTAGCGGCGCGCGCTATGGAAAATTCGTTGGCGCGTTCGCGCAGCCGGTCGCGCTCGGGCACGATGTCCCAGGCCGCCAGTATGGCTGCCGCAAGCGCCACTGCATCGCCAACCGGCACGAGTGTGCCGAAGCGTCCGCCGTCCAGGATCTCGCCCGGACCACTGGGGCAATCAGTGCTGACGACCGGGCAGCCGCAGGCCAGCGCTTCAGGGATGACGTTGGCAAAGCCTTCGTGACGTGACGACAGCACAAACAGGCGCGCACGGGCCATACAAGCGAAGGGATTGGCAAGGAATCCCGGCAGGTCTACGTGTTTACGCAGACCGAGACGACGCACCAAGGCATGCAGCAGCGGGCGCTGCCAGCCTTCGCCGAGTATCACCAAGCGTGCTGGACGCAGCTTGCGGACGCGATCAAAAGCCTGCAGCAAATTGACGAAGTCCTTTTCGGGCTTAAGTCGTCCGGCGGCAAGGATGATCGGCGCGCCACCGTCACTGAACCATGGATGCGCCGCTGGTTCTTGCGCGAGTGCTGCGATACTGCCGCTGACCACCGGATTGTAAATGGTCGCGATCCTGGCGAATGGCAGCTGCGTTATTTGCGCGGTATCCGCAGCGACGCCCCTGGACACGGCAACAATCGCATCGGCCTGCGGGTAGTAGTGACGCACCAAGGGCGGCACCACGCTGACCCGTTGCAGCAGATGGGCGTGGCGAACCCGCTGCGAGAGCATGTCGTGCACGCCGAGCACGATACGCGTTGAGCCGCCCGCGAGACGACGGGCGAGCACGGCGGCAATATTCGGCCATTCGATGCCGGCGAGCAGGGCATCCGGTCGCTCGCGCCGCAGGTACTGCGCCAGTTTCGGCACAGCACCGAGTATCCAGTGCGCATGGGGCGTCAACAACATGCGCAGCGCAGGCCAGGCCTCATCGCCGAGCTGCGGCACGCTAGCCAACGCCTGGTAGACAGTGCTGGTCTTGAGATCGATGACGCGGACCGTCGGCGGGATCTGGTCGACGAATGGTCCGTGCAAGCGCCCGACGACCAAATCGATCCGATGTCCGCGCGCCACCATCTCGCCGGCCAGATTGAGCATCACCCGCTCAACCCCGCCAGCCATAAGGCCGCGCAAAAAGAAACTCAAGTGCGCCACTATCGTAACGAGGTTAGTTCGGCGCGCGGTATTTGAACTCTCGCCACTTGAATCCCCATTCGAACAGCATCGGATAACGGAGCTTCGCCGCGAAATTCGCCAGCGTATCTTTCCTGCCGATATTGATCCGCGGCAAGGACAGTGGCGCCGCGTCATGCCGGACATGGCCGAATACGGTGGTGAACGCGATTTTCACGCCCTGCGCTCGAAGTTCACTTTGAACCTGTGCCGAGAAATGCTCGGGGCGACCGTAAGGATAGGCAAACATTTCGCTTGCCACACCCAATTCTTCCAGCAAGCGTTGTCTGCTGTGGCCAATTTCGTAGGCGAGATTTGTGCATGAGCTCAGAACTGGGTGGCTGACGGTATGGGGCGCGAAGGTGAACAGACCGCCGTGTTGCAGGGTCCGCACCGTAGCCCAATCCAGAAATTCGTTGGGTAGTTCGGCGTCGTCGCCGATGGCACTGGCAAGCAGTGCGTTAAGCTCGGTCAGCCGGCGGTAGTCATGCACGATCGTGCGCGAAACATGTTTGAAGAACTTGAGTTTTTGCTGGGCTGTCCCCAGCGGACAGTCGTTTCCGTGCCAGCGCGCCGACCCGCGTGCAGTCGCGACGAAGCGGCGCAGTCGGTCCCACCACGGGTGTGTGGCGCGATCGTCCATAAAGCCGGTGGTGAGGAATACCGTCGCCGGAATGCCGGCGGCCAATAATATAGGGTGTGCAACGCGTGCCAAGCTTGAGTAGCCATCGTCAAAGGTCAAGGCGTAGGTCCAATGGGCAGGCCGCTGCACACGCTGTCTGCGTTCAAGCAGCTCGGCGACCGAGACAATTTCGCCGTGCTCGCGCATGAACGCGAGCTGGGCGCGGAAGCGCTCTGCTGACACCGCGTGTTCCAGTCCGTCGCCGCCTTCAACCACCTGGTGGTAGGCCAGCACGACATAGGCGGCGCGGCGCCTATCGACGCCGAAAACTTTCGCAGTGCCTCGACTCATCTCGTCGCCAATGATTGTGAGAGCACGGGAAAGCACTGTCTTGCCCTGTGATGTCGCTATCAACTCAAACTTCGAGTGTCACCTCGACACTCGTTAGTTCCGCGCGGGACAGCCTGCCTGGCGACAGGAACCAAGCCGCAGCAATGGCCATGACCAAGGTCGCAGCAACTGCGTAGCCGAGCATTGCGTAGCCTGCGCCCGCCAGATTGTACGCGTTCAGGGCCAGCACCAGCAGCGGCGCGTAGATCAGAATCAAGCAGGTGTTGATACGCGCCGCAACGCCCGGGCGGCCAAGCGCGTAGAGGGTCGGATCAAGTGCGGCACTGAAGGCCTCTACTGTGGCTGCCAGCACCAGCACTAGGAGCACTGGATAAGCGGCCAAGTAAGCCGACCCGGCGGTCAGGACCAGCAGCGGCTTGCCGAGTGCGGCGAACAGTGTCGCGAGCAAGGTCACCATCGCCCCCGCCAGCAGCGATGCCCGTACGACCAAGCGGCGTGCTGCCCGCCAATCGCGGTTAGCGATGAGCTGCGAGAGGTCTGGATAGATACTGTTAGTCAGTAGTTCCGTCGGCCTGTTCAGGACCACGGCGAAGCCTTTGGCTACCCGATAGAGCGCGGCCGCCGAAGCGCCCAATACGCCGCCGACGAGCAATAATGTCAGCGGGCCGCGCACCAGCATGACGGTCGAGTGCAACTTGTTGGCACGAATGAAACGCCACAAACCGTCATGCACCTCAGACACGTCGCGCAGCGACCATCCCATGCCACGCAGCAGACCCTGACGAGCGAATTCACGCCAGCCCATCCATAGAAGGATCAGCTGCCCGCCGATCTCCGAACAGAACCAGGCAGCCAGAAAACCGTGAAACGAACAATCAAGGCTCCAAGCAGTCAGGGTTGCGAGCAGCCTGGCCGCCGAGCGCAGAGTCACGTGTTTGGCCAGCAGATCAAAGCGATTAAACAAACGGAGCACGCCGCTTGGGGTAGCATTGACCGTGAACGGGATGACAAGGGAATAAAGCATCACGAGACGGGTCGTGTCGTGATCCCAATTCATCCACACAGCCACCAGCGGTGCGGCCAATACCGCCACCAGGGTGCCCACCAGGGCGGCGCCCAGATCCAATGCCGAAGTGAACTTGAACAGCAGCTGGGTGGCGGTGCGCCAATTGGTCCGAGCGCGATAGGCGCTGAAATGCACGAACGTCTGCCAGGATTCGAAGCCGCACAGCTCCGCCGCCGTTAAGGCGTAGGTATGGATGAGAACCAGCATACCGAACGACTCGGGCCCCAATGCCCGTGCCGCAATCGCGAGATTCACCAGACTGAACAAGCCCGCAGCAGCATGGCCGGAGAGCAGCACGCCGGCATTCTTAAACACGCGGCGCAGTAGTGCGTCAGCACGCCAGGATCGCAACCGGCCCATGACTTGAACGAAAGCCAACGCCGCCGCGGCCCTACGCAGCCTGTATAGATCGTTCCGTCGACGTAGCCGCCGCACGCTGACCAGGGATGAGAAAATTGACAATTTCGTCGCTCGCGCGCCGCGCCGCATCGTTTGTTGGCTCACCAAACGTATACCGAAAGCACTCGTGCTGTGCCTCCAGATAGTGAGCGTGGCTCGGCAACGCTATCGCCAGTGCCGCGTCCAACGCCGATACATCCTCGATTACTGCTCCACACCGCCAGAATAGATAGTTGACATCGCGCTGCCAATCGACCTGATGGGCGTTAAGAAACAGGCACGGCCGCGGCTCAACCAGAAACTCGTATACCTGGCTACTGACATCGCCAAGGTAAAAGTCCGCTGCACGGGTATAAGTCATGTCGATACTGGCGGTGCTGCCGACATCGATCAGCATGTGGGGCAGTTCGCGATAGCGGTCGAATTCGTGCAGTGTCTTTCGCGAAGCATGATCGAATAGCTTTAGGTGGGGAGCAAAAATAAGATTGTAGTCAAGCGAGCGGGCAAAGTATTCCAACACGGCACGACCCATGCAATTCCAGGATCCGAGCTTAGTGCTGCAGTGTGGATTGTAGAGGACTATTGGTCGTTGCTCGCGGAACAGTTTAATCGACGTACTTTTCTGCGCAGTGGCCATACCGAATTTCTGATATCCGGTAACGGCATAGGAGCCAGTCCGCGCTAGTCCGAGTTGCAAGAGACGTTTGGCGTGCTTTTTTCCAGGGATGAGCAAAAAATCGAATTGGCCTATGCGTCGTTCAAATCCGCGCTGGCGATCGCCCGCGCCATGAAAGGTGTGGATGAAGCGGGTGGACTTCACGCCCAGGCGCTTAAGCAGCAGGGACGTGCGTTCCGGAACGACCAGTGCGTCGAAGCGCGCGAATAGAGTGCGATTGAAAAACAGCATGCCGAGCGTCGCGAAAATACGATGTCGCAACAGCTGGCATAGCTTCTGATACCACCTCGGCAGCGCGGTTTGTAAGATCCCGCAACGATGAAGCGGATAGTTTTTCGCTATTTTTTCCACGACCGCGCGATGCTCAGCCGTAGGAACGATGATCGCCACCTGCAGTTCGGGGTATCGCGTCGAGAGATCAAGCGCTATTCCGATGCTGTGCGGAATGTGGTGGATCTGAGCAATATATGGGAAGCCGATATTCACAGAATTCAACTGCCCTCATGTCTGCGCAATTGCGCCGCGCGAAATGCATTTCCCTGGGCGCCAGGGATTACCAGCGCGTACGTCGGAATCGCCACGACTGCCGCGCTTACGCGCGTCAATGCACGAGCGATTCATAGAGAGCCTCATACTCCGGCACGACGACTTCTGCGGTGTATCTGGATCGATACAATTCCTGTGCGTTCGATGCACGACGGTTACTTTCCACACGGTCTGTAAGCGCGGCGCCCATGGCCTGCGCCAGCGCAGGGGCGTTGTCGATGTCTACTAGATACGCCGACTCTTCGGTGAAGATTTCGTTTGCACCATCGGTGCGTGTCGAGACAATGGGCAACCCTGCGGCCATCGCTTCCAGGAGAACAATCCCAAAGGGCTCGTCGCGCGAGGGTAGAACGAAGACGTCAACGCGGTCCAAGAACTCTGCGACCGAGTCCACCCAGCCGACGAATTGAACGTGACGCTGCATTCCGCATTCACGTGCCAGTGCCTGTAGCGGCTCAAACTCGCCACCCGCACCGCCTAACAGCAGACGCGCGTCGAGTCCTTGCGCGCGCAGAAGTCCACAGGCTCGAATCAGGACATCAAAGCCTTTCTTAGTCACCATCCGGCCGAGACCGGCGAACAACGCACCGTGGGGAGTGCTGCGGTCAGTACTTAGTGGAGCGCGACAAAAGTGTGGAATCAACCTGATTTGGCTATCGACGATACCCGCGCGTAGCAAATAGTTCTGCTGCTGCGTGGTCGGCACGACAAACGCATCCACCGCGCGGTAGTACTTAAGATTGACGTAGTTATGGGTGTTTGTGACCAGTCGAATAGCCAATTCCCGAGCGCCGCTGGCCGACAAATGCGCCGCGCGCGCGAGATGCGCATGGACAACGTCAGAGCGAAATAGGCTTAGCAACCTGCTTATCCGTCTTGCCGCCCAAATATCCCAAGTGCCCAACACCGCAATCGGTTCGACACAAAGATTCGCGCGTCCATGAAGCTCCCTGGCAGCACTGAAATCACGGTGGTAAATGGCTTGCACGTCATGGCCACGCTTCGCCATTTCTAGTGTCAAATCGACGAAGTGCCGTTCAGCCCCGCCGAAGCCCTTGGAGAGCATTACGTGGCTGATGCGCATGGTCGCGAGTCTGGGCAGGGCAGATTGACGTTGAAGTGTGGTACAGAAAATGACGGCGTGACGTCGCGGCGTGGTGTAACGCTCCAGAGTACGAAGACCTCCGTGCCTACCTCAATCGGATGTCTGACTGCCTTGCATCGGCATTTACGTACCCGCATCGCTACCACTTAGTGGTTGTCCGGGCGTGGATGCTAAGACCCGTATAGTTAAGATTTCATTAAATGGAGATTCGTATTCGGTAATAGAGCGTTATCGCGAGATTGCAGGCGAAGGGTTTGCAAGAATTGAGATCACCGATGTTTAATTCGTTGCATGCGGAGTTCTCGCGCCGGCGGATCCAGTGCCTGTGCGTCCCCACATTATCGAGGCAGGATCACGATGTTCGACACTACGCAATCCAAACGCTTGCATTCATTTTTTGTTGTCTCGTTTGCGACTTTTTGTGTTGCTGCCGAGATAGCCAGCGGCCGGTACCTAGAGGTGGTACACGACACGGAGACTAAGGCCGGCAGACTGATTGAAGACACGTATGATTGGTACGCCCCAGCAAACGACATACGGTGTGGTATTCCGGGGAGGATA
>JANLSI010000720.1:0-13112 GCA_031362345.1 Pseudomonadota bacterium | reverse complement strand
GCATCGAGCCCTGGATGTCGGCGAACAGCACGGTGACCTGCTTACGCTCGCCTTCGAGCGCGGATTTGGATTGCAGGATTTTGTCGGCGAGGTGCTTGGGCGTGTAGTCAGCAACCCGGCGGGCGATAGACGGCGTAACTGCGACCGTCGCAATCGCAGTTGGGGCACCACACTTAGGGCAAAACTTGGCGCTTAGCTTTAGCTCGGCGCTGCAGTTGTCGCAGGCGAGAGCCATCTTGCGACCGCATTCTTCGCAGAATAGCGCGTCGGCATCGCTGTCATGGTGGCAGGCTGGGCATTTCAAGATCAAAGTCCCGCGTGGGTTGCCCAAAACTTCGCGGGGGTCAGGATTGGATATCGCTCGGCCAGCGCCAGCAAGTCGTTGTCACCGGTGATGAGATAGGTCACGTCCGCTGTGCTAAGTGCGGCCAGCAAAGTGCCCAACACCGGCTGATCATCGACATCACGTAATGCCGGTTCGGCGCTTGGCAACGGCTCAACGACTTCGGCTTGGATGGACAAGACATCCACCAGATCGTCAATTTCGGCCAAGGTCAAACCGTGGCGGTGGGTCAAGCGTGGCAGCACCCGCCGCAATTCATCCAGGAGATGGGTGGACAGCAGTACATCCACCGAACCGTGACGCCAGGCTGCCAGAATTTTCCCCGGCACACTGGCAGGATAAGCAATGCCGGAGAGCAGCACATTGGTGTCCAGCACTACGCGCAAATTGGCCACGCTGATTCAACGCTTTTTAGTCGATGCGCGTCCCTGCTCCCGCCCACTTTTGACCGCCGTCTCAATTTCGGCCAACCCTACCGCCTCAGGTACCGTCGCAAAGCCGGTCTCGATTCGCTGGCATAGTGCGTCGAAGCGACTCTGCAGGCGACGAATCCGCTCAAATAGACGGGCATCGATCAGCGCAGCCACCGGCTTGCCGTCTTTGTTAATGACGACGCTGTCGTGCCGGTACTGCACTTGGTTGAGCATTTCGCCGAGATTTTGCCTAAAGCTGACTGCGCTGATTTCGGTAATCATGATGTTCCTATTAGTATGGCCATAACGGTCATAGTGACTTAACGAGAATTGACGGTCAACGCGTTCGCGAGCGGGAAGCACCGGCGTCACCAGCCGCGTAGGACGCCAGTTCCTTGCACTTGCCGGCTCTCGATCCACGCAGCTTGCGCGGTCATACCGAAACGGGTGTAACACGCGTGTGCACGCGCCAGGGCGACAGCTCGTTCGGCTTGCTGACCTTCGCGCTCGGCAAGGTGTGCACGTAGTTCGTGCAGTTCGCCTTCGTAGACATGAAATCCGGTGCGCGTTAACAGCGCCTCGTACTCATCGAGTGTGCCCGCAATGTCGGCGACGGTTTCTGTTAAGGCCAGTTGAGCCTGCGCAAGCAAGGCGTAGCTGCGCGGACTAAACACAGATTTTGACTTGCGCATGAAATCGACGCCGGCTTGCGCGGCAACGCGACCCAGCGGAAGGTGGCCAAGTTCTAAATGAGCATTCGCGATATGCGCGAAGAAAAGCGGTTCCCACAAGCCCATGGTCCGCGTCTCCCGAATGCGCCGTAACGTATCGGTCGCAACCTGCAACACCGATTGCCAGTCACCTTGTATCGAGAGTGCATTACATGAGGTGCACGAGGCCATGATTTCCATCGCTGCGCCGCGGTCCTTCGCCAGCGACATCGCTTCTTGCGCCACGGATCCGATGCCATCTGTGCGGCGAGACGCGTACATAATTTCACCTTCGATGACCGCCAGCCAGCTGGCCATGTCGCGGTATCCGCGATCCAAGGCAAACTGACGAACGCGCCGCGCCTCCTGCAAACCCAGCACCGGATCGCGAGTGAACCCGATGATATGGGACCGCGTCTGATAAGCCGCGATCAGCGGGCTCAACCCTGCGACGGCCGTGCCAAGATCCGGATCGTCGCCGGCTAGCGCAATCAAGTCCCCCGCCACGCTTTCAGCCTCGCGTGAATCGCCGCGGTACCAGTGCGCATAAGTGAGGAATGCGCGGGTTCCGCTGCGCAGCGCTGCATCGGTGGTTTGGTCAGCAATTGCGACGGCCGCTGCCGAGTAGCGGACAAACTCATCGGCACTCCCGCGGGTCAGGCCGCTTAACGCGCTCCAGTTTGCGTTCAGCATCGACAGCGCTGGCAGGTCGCCCGCGCGCTCTGCGGCAGCACAACCTTCCTCGAAGAGTGTTGACCAATCAGCCGCTGACTCACCCAGGCGCCAACCGAGTGTCAATGCCCGCGAACACGCCATCATGGTCAACGCAGTCGATTCCGCATCGTCCCCGGTTGAGCGCACGAGCGCACGGACGCGCAGCCAATGGTAGAGCGCCGCGTTGATGTCGTTCAATCCGGCCCATTCCGCAGCGCGCTTGTGCCAACGCGCGGCATTCAGTACTTCACCGGCGAGTTCGCAATGATGCGCGAGCAGCGCCGCTTGTTCATCGAGCTTGTCTCCGGCCTGCGCTTCAAGTGCGCGTGCCACCGCCCCATGAACGACCGCGCGGCGACTCTGTAATTGCGACTGATACGCCACTTCCTGCGTCAACGGGTGCTTGAACGCATATTCAAAGACGGGATAGAGCGCGCGTTCGTAGACGAAGTCGCCGGCCTTCAGACGCTCCAGCGCGGCGGCTTGTTCGATCGCGGGCAGCTCGGTCACCGCTTCGAGCAGCGGACCACTGAACTCTTTGCCAATTACCGCTGCCGTCTGCAGTAAGCGCTTGGCCGCTTCCGGCAGCCGATCAATACGCGCCGCTAACACCGCGCGGACATTGGCCGGCACCACCAGACGTGCCAGCGTCGTCATCAATCGGTAATGCCCCGGCTGTCCCACCAGATCGCCCGCCTCGATCAGCGCCTTGATCAATTCCTCGGTATAGAACGGATTACCGCTCGTCCATTCGATGATGCGGGTGGACAGTTCAGTCACTGACCGATCGTGACCGATCAGATCTGCGATCAGTTCGCGCAAGGGTGCGTCACCGAGCGGCACCAGCGGCAATTGTTGGTAATGCGGTCTGTTAGCGAAAGCGGCGATGTACTCCGGGCGGAAGTTCAGCACGATCAAGCTGCGCTTCCCAGCCACCGCGCTGACCAGCTGATTGACGAAGCCGTCGCTGCCCGCATCGACCCAGTGCAGATCGTCGATCATGGTCACGCTCACTTGACCCTGCGCGTCTTGCGCCCGAACGACCCGATGCAGCAGTTCATAGAGCTGGCGCTGTTTCGCCTCGGCATCGATCCGCGGCGCAGGGTGGCTAGCATCGCCGACGCCCATGAACTCGAAAAGTACTGGCAGGCTCTCCGAAAGCGTCGGGTCGAGCAATATCAGAGTGCCCGCAATCTTTTTGCGTGACTGTGGGGCATCGTCGTCAGTCTTGATCTCGAAATAATTGCGGAACAGTTCGAGGATCGGCAGGTAAGGGATGTTCTTGCCGTGCGCCGGGCAGTGCGCCTCGAACACCGGCACTTTCTTCCGCCGGCAATGCTCGATGAATTCGAAACACAGGCGGCTTTTGCCGAGTCCCGGCTCGCCCACGATCCCGATCACCTGACCGTGGCCGCGCTCGGCATGGGCCAGCGCCGCTTCCAAGGTCTGCATTTCCGTGGTGCGACCGACAAACCGCGATAGCCCGCGGGTCATCGCCACATCCAGCCGAGTGCGCGCACTGCCGGTCGCCTCCAGTTCGAACAGCGGCAAGGCTTCTGCAAGTCCCTTCAAATCCGCCTTACCCATCACCCGCAATCGAAAGTAACCTGCAACTAACCGCTCGGTCGCGCCGCTTAGATAAACGTGACCGGGCGCTGCGAGCTGCTCGATGCGTTGCGCGATCCCGACCGTCGCGCCCTGCGCGGTGTAATCCATGCGCAGATCGTCGCCAATCTTGCCGACCACCACGTCACCCGAGTTGAGGCCGATGCGGAAACAGAAATTAAGGCCCTGCGTGACACGCAGATCATCGGCGAAAGCACGCAAGTGGTCGCGCCCCTGGAGTGCGGCGTAACACGCACGCTGGGCGTGGTCTTCGTGCGCGATGGGCGCGCCGAACAAGGCCATGATGCCGTCGCCGGTGTATTGATTGACCGTGCCTTCGAAACGATGCACGGCAGCCGCCAGGATCGCGAAGTAGCGTTCGAGCAATTGATGCCATTGCTCGGGATCGAGTTGGGTCGCGAGCTGCATCGAGCCCTGGATGTCGGCGAACAGCACGGTGACCTGCTTACGCTCGCCTTCGAGCGCGGATTTGGATTGCAGGATTTTGTCGGCGAGGTGCTTGGGCGTGTAGTCGGCAACCCGGCGGGTCGGAGGCTCGTTGGTAGATCGGGGCGGGGTCGGCTCTGTCGACGAACTGCACTCGGAACAAAATTTCGCTCCGGCCTTAAGCGCCGCACCGCAGCTTGCGCATTTGCCTACTAGAGGCGAGCCGCACTCAGAGCAGAATTTGTCCGCAGATTCGTTCTCGTGCTGACAGGATGCGCATTTCATCGGCTCATGCTACAGGAACCCAAAGGCCCCACGGTACGTTGGTGGGACGCGCGCTAATCCTGCGTTCCGGGGTGCCTACCAGGGACCGCTATCTCGCTCGTCAGCGACAGTTCTCTGGAACGACAAGAGACCGCTCTTGGCCAACGACACCGGGCTTAGCCCTGCGTTATACGAACGGCCACTCTATAGGGCATCGCGGACGGTGTACCTGTCAGATGAGATCGAAAATTCTGAGCAGGAAATGCAAGCGGACGTCTAGGTCTTCAGACTTTTAGAGCAGCGCGCAGGCGTAGCGGTAGACGGGCCAAGGTACGCAGAGCATTGCCGGCGCGCCCAGCAGCGCGGTGATTTCCTGACGCGCAAGGTATTGGCCCACGCAGACATGGATACCACTGCCAAAGGCCACATCGGGCCGGGACGGGCGCGTGATGTCGAAGCTATCGGGGTCCGCCCAGTGCGCCGGGTCACGATTAGCCGCCCCATGACGCACAACAGCTTGGTATCGGCCGGCATAGTGGCCGCTGCGAACGGCACGACTTCCGTACTGGTGCGGCAGAAGGTGTGCACGGGCGACGCATAACGCAGTACTTCGTCGATGGTGGCGGGTATCAAGCTGGGATCGGCGCGCAGCCTGGCCCACTGCTGGGGATGCTCGGCGCAGCAGAACGGCAGATTGGCGAGTGTCGCGACCGTTGTGTCGATGCCGGTCGAGAGCAGTGAGCGCACCAATAGTGCAGCCTGTTCACGACTGACATCGCCGGCTGTTGCCGCGGACGCGGAATTGAGCCGCAGGAACTGGCTATCTCTGGATTTCGTCTGACCCTACTCCAGATTCTGCACCTGCTCGCGCATCTGCTCGATCAACACCTTCAGATTCACCGCCGCGCCGGCGGTGTCGATATGCGCTGACTTCGACCCCAGCGTGTTGGCCTCGCGGTTCAACTCCTGCATGAGGAAGTCGAGCCGTCGGCCGACGGCTTCGTCCAGCTCTAGCACCCGTGCGACTTCCTCGACATGGGCGCCGAGGCGATCGAGTTCCTCGGCGACGTCCAGACGTTGCAGCAGTAGCGCGCATTCCTGCTCTACGCGCGATTCATCGAGGCCGTCGGCGAGGTCGCGGATGCGTTGCAGATAGCGATCGCGGATGGCTTCGATAATCTCCGGCACGCGGGTCTCGAGTACCACTATCTGGTCGCGTACGCCCGCCAGGCGCGACAGCATCATGAATTTAAGCTTGTCGCCTTCGCGGCGACGGCCGTCGAGAAATTGATCGAGCGCATCGTCGAGAGTGTTCAGCACCAGCTTGGCGGTGGCGTCGAGATCGACTTCCTCGACCTCGGTCACACCCGGCCAACGCAGTACGTCCAAAGGATTGATAGCGACATCTTCGCCGAGTAATTCGGCGATGTGCTGAGCGGCCCGCACTACCTCATTGGCCGCGCGTTCGTTGATCTTGAGGGCCTTGAACGGGCTGCGGGCAGTGTCGAAACGTAGCGTGCAATCGAGTTTGCCGCGCTTGACCGAGGCGGCGATGCGTTCCCGCACTGCGCTTTCCAGGCTGCGGAAATCTTCCGGCAGGCGCACGAAGATCTCGGCGTAGCGGTGATTCACGGAGCGCAATTCCCATGCCCCACGGCCATAGTCAGCGTCGAATTCGACACGCGCGAACGAAGTCATGCTGAGCGGCATTGTGGCGGGCTCCGGGTGTGTCACTGAAGAAGGCAAGAGTCACGGCATCTTAGCGGCTGACCGTCGCCGGGCAAAGCCACGGCCCGTGGCCGTGGCTATAATGCCCGCTCATTCTTTGCACGAGAGACTTGATGGCAACCCGACCCAGCGGCCGCACGGCCGAGCAGATGCGCGACGTACGTTTCACCCGTGGCTACACCCGACACGCCGAAGGATCGGTGCTGATCGAGTTCGGCGACACCCGTGTGCTGTGCACCGCGAGCATCGAGTCGCGAGTGCCGCCCTTCCTGAAGGGCAGCGGTCGCGGCTGGGTGACGGCGGAATACGGCATGTTGCCGCGCTCGACCAATTCGCGCATGCGGCGCGAGGCGACCTCGGGCCATCAGGGCGGCCGCACTTTGGAGATCCAACGTCTGATCGGTCGCTCGCTGCGCGCGGTCGTCGACCTCGCGGCACTGGGCGAGAACACCATTACGCTGGATTGCGACGTGCTGCAGGCCGACGGCGGCACACGCACGGCATCGATCACCGGTGCCTATGTGGCACTCGCCGATGCCGTCGACACCCTGCTGAAAAACGGCAAGCTCAAGGCCAGTCCCCTGCATGGCGCGGTGGCTTCAGTGTCGGTCGGCATCTACAACGGCGTGCCGGTACTGGATCTCGACTACGCCGAGGACTCCAACGCCGAAACCGACATGAATGTAGTGATGAACAACGCCGGTCATTTTGTCGAGGTGCAGGGTACGGCCGAAGGGCATGCTTTCCGGCGCGAAGAAATGAACGCCATGCTCGACCTGGCGGCGACCGGCATCACGCGCTTGTTCGAGCTGCAGGAACAGGCGCGGGCCGGCTGACCATGGAATGGGTGTTGGCCAGCGGCAATGCCGGCAAGTTGCGCGAAATTGGCGCGATGCTGGATGGGCTGGCCATCACCGTCCGCGCACAGTCGCATTTCGGCGTGACGAGTGTCGAGGAGACCGGCTCGACTTTCGTCGAGAATGCCATCATCAAGGCACGCCATGCCGCACTTCACAGCGGCCGGCCGGCGTTGGCCGATGATTCCGGCATCGTGGTCGATGCGCTCGCCGGCGCGCCGGGCGTTTACTCAGCGCGTTATGCCGGCGTCGATGCCAGCGACGAAGACAATCTGCGCAAGCTGCTGGCGGCGACCACGCACCTGTCGGCCGATGCGCGCGACTGCCGCTTCGTGTGCGTGATGGTGGCGATGCGCGCCGCTGATGATCCCTTGCCCTTGATCGCCACCGGCCTATGGCAGGGACAGTTGCTGCGTGCGCCGCAGGGTGATGACGGTTTTGGCTATGACCCGATTTTCCTCGTGCCGGGTCATAATTGTTCGTCCGCCGAGCTGCCGATCGCGCTCAAGAATGAGTTGAGTCACCGTGGCCAGGCCCTGCGTGCGTTGCGCGCGCAGCTCGCGGCCCACGGCAGCTGGCGATGAGCGGCACGCCCATCGGCCTTTACGTGCACCTGCCGTGGTGCGTGCGCAAATGCCCTTACTGCGATTTCAATTCCTATGAAGCGCGCGGTGTGCTGGCCGAGCAGGTCTATGTCGATGCGCTACTGCGCGATCTGGATACCGAGTTGCAGCGCATGGCGCCGCCCGCCATCGGCAGCGTGTTTATTGGCGGCGGCACACCCAGCCTGTTCAGCGCCAAGGCCATCGCGCGTTTACTGGCAGGACTGCGGGCGCGCACGGATTTCGTCGATGACATCGAGATCACCCTCGAAGCCAATCCCGGCAGCGCCGAGACCGCGCGCTTTCGCGGCTATATCGAAGCAGGCGTCAATCGTCTTTCGCTCGGCATCCAAAGTTTCGACCCGGTCCAGCTCACGCGCCTGGGGCGCGTGCACGACGCCAATGAGGCCCATGGCGCGATCGCGATGGCGCACGCGGCGGGCTGCACCAATCTCAATCTCGATCTGATGTTCGGTCTGCCCGAGGCAGCACCGGGCGATAGCCTGCGCGATCTGGAGCAGGCCATCGCCCATGGGCCAGAACACATCTCCTGGTATCAGCTCACCCTTGAGGAAGGCACCGCTTTCGCGCGTCAGCCGCCAGCGCTGCCAGAGCACGACCAGATCTGCGATGACTACGAGGCGGGTCTGGCTTTACTGGCGAGCGCCGGCTATCAGCAATACGAGATCTCGGCCTATGCGCGCGGCGCACGCGCGGCGCGACACAACTTAAACTACTGGCTGTTCGGCGACTACATCGGCATCGGCGCCGGCGCTCATGGCAAACGTACCGACGCAGCCGGCACGGTATGGCGCACGGCGCGCATCCGCCATCCGGAGCGCTACTTGAAAGCCGCGTGGAAGGGGCTTGCTATCGACAGCGAGGAGCGCGTGGCCGGCATGACCTTAGCGACGGAGTTCATGTTGAACGCACTGCGCCTCGCGACCGGTTTCGATACTGCGCTATTCGTCGCCCGTACCGGCCTGCCACTGACGCGCCTGCACGCGCCGCTGGAGGTCGCGCTGGCGCGGGGCTGGCTCGAACACCACGGCGAGCGGCTGCGGCCGACCATGCAGGGTTTTCGCTTTCTAAACGATTTGCAATTGCTGTTCACCGGCCTCGATGAGCAACCTGCCGCAGCTTGACAGCAATAGCCCATGGGCAGCACAGCGTCCGATGTCTTCTATACTCGTCTTTAATCTTTGTAGCGGAGCGCTAGCATCATGAGTCGCGAACAACTCCGAGATCTTCTATCACGACTGCGCGCCGAACTTGCAACCCTCGAAGCCGGTGACGACGGCGCTCAAACGCGCTTGCGTAAGCTGCTGGACGACATCGAAGGCCAGCTGGCCGACAACGATGACAATGGACTGACGAGCGATCTCAAGCGCCGTATCGAGACCTTCGAGGTCGAGCATCCCAGAGTCACGGCGATCTTGAACGACGTGATGGTGACGTTGAGTAATCTCGGCATCTGAGTCTCTTGTATCCGCTGTGCAAGGAATGTCCGAATAAATTCGGACCCACAGGCGCTCAACTGTCTCCGGCCGGCTCCCGCCGCAGATTCTTCACACCACCGCGCCGCTTTTTCTCATCCATGCGCTTAGTGCGCGACGCCTTGCTCGGCTTGGTCGCGACGCGCGGTTTCTGGCGCGTACCGGCGCGTACGATCAGATCCTGCAGACGCGCAACGGCATCCTCGCGGTTGCCCTCCTGGGTACGAAAGCGCTGGGCCTTGATGGTGACCACGCCGCCGCGTGTGATGCGCCGGTCGGCCAGCGCCATGAGTCCGATTTTGTAGCGTGCGGGCAACGATGACGCGTGGATGTCGAAGCGCAGCGCAATGGCGGACGCGACCTTGTTAACGTTCTGCCCGCCGGGGCCCTGGGAACGCACGGCGGTCAGTTCGATTTCGTTGTCGGCGAGCGCAATAGATGGCGTGATCTGAATCATGGTCCCGGACACAGCTTGCGAGTGAATTGCGCCCAGGCACATCAAGCCGCGGCGAGCTGCCGCAACACGTATTGCAGAATACCGCCGTGCTGGTAGTACTCCCATTCCTTGGGCGTATCGACCCGCACCGTGACCGGCAAGCGTGTCACCCGTCCATCGCCGGCAGCGGCGACGATGGTCAGTTCACGCACCCCGGCGGCAAGGCCTTCGAGGGTGAAGATTTCGCTGCCGGTCAGGCCTAGCGACTCGGCGTTCTGACCGTCCTTGTAGGTCAGCGGCAGCACGCCCATGCCAACCAGGTTGGAACGGTGGATACGCTCGAAGGACTCCGCAATCACAGCGCGCACGCCGAGCAGATAGGTGCCCTTGGCCGCCCAGTCACGCGACGAACCCGTGCCGTATTCCTTGCCGGCCAGAATGACCAGCGCCACACCGTCACCCTGATAACGCATCGACGCATCGTAGATCGACATCTGCTCGCCGCTGGGCAGGTGCCTGGTCACGCCGCCTTCGACACCCGGCACCATGAGGTTCTTGAGGCGGATGTTGGCGAAGGTGCCGCGCATCATCACTTCATGGTTGCCACGGCGTGAGCCATAGGAATTGAAGTCAACCGGCTGCACGCCGTTGGCGATGAGGTATTTACCGGCCGGACTGTCCTTCTTGATATTGCCGGCCGGCGAGATGTGATCGGTAGTGATCGAATCGCCCAGTTTTGCTAGCGCGCGCGCATTCACGATCGGCTGAATCGCAGCTGGCGTGCGCGGCATGTTGACGAAGTAGGGTGGGTTCTTGACGTAAGTCGAGCTGTCGTCCCAGCTGTAGCGGTTGGACTTCTCGACCTTGATGCCGGCCCAGCGCGCATCGCCGGCGTAAACGTTGGCATAGCTGGCACCGAACATCTTGGAATCGATGGTGCTGGCGACGGCATGGGCGACTTCGGCGCTCGACGGCCAGATGTCCTTCAAATAGACGTCCTTGCCATCCTTGCCCTTGCCGAGTGCATCCTTGTGCAGATCGATGTTCATAGTGCCGGCGATGGCATAGGCCACGACCAAGGGCGGCGACGCGAGAAAATTCATCTTCACTTCGGCGTGCACGCGACCTTCGAAGTTGCGGTTGCCCGACAGCACCGAGCAGGCCACCAGATCGCCCTGACGGATCGCATCGCTGACCGGCACCGGCAAGGGACCGGAGTTACCGATGCAAGTCGTGCAACCATAGCCAACGGTATTGAAGCCGAGGGCATCGAGGTGGGGCGAGAGCCCCGCCTTGTCGAGGTAGGCCGACACCACCAGCGAGCCGGGCGCGAGGCTGGTCTTGACCCAGGGCTTGACCTTGAGACCCAGCTCGTTGGCCTTCTTGGCCAAAATACCGGCGCCGACCATGACCGAGGGATTGGAGGTGTTGGTGCAGGACGTGATAGCCGCAATCACCACCGCGCCATCTTTCACTTCAACATTCTGACCACCGAGCTGCACGGTCGCCGCGCCGCCCGCTGAACGGGTATCGGTGTCGATTTCGAGCTGCTTGAGGTAAGCAGCCTTCACTGCGGTGAGATCAATGCGGTCCTGCGGACGCTTAGGCCCGGCCAGCGCCGGCACGACGCCGCCCATCTCGAGTTCCAGGGTATCGGAGTAAACCGCCTCTGGTGTGGAAGCGTCGCGCCACAGGCCGGTTTCTTTGGCGTAGGCCTCAACCAGTGCCACCTGTTCGGCGCTACGGCCTGACAATTTCAGGAAGGCCACGGTCTCGGCGTCGATCGGAAAGATGCCGCAGGTCGCACCGTATTCCGGTGCCATGTTGGCCAAGGTGGCGCGATCGGCGAGCGGCAGTTGATCGAGACCAGGGCCAAAAAATTCGACGAATTTGCCGACCACGCCCTTCTTGCGCAGCATCTCGGTCACGCGCAGTACCAGGTCCGTGGCCGTGGTCCCCTCCGGCAGCTTGCCCAGCAGCTTGAAGCCGACCGTCTGCGGAATCAGCATGGTGACCGGCTGGCCGAGCATGGCGGCCTCGGCTTCGATACCGCCCACGCCCCAGCCCAGCACGCCCAGGCCGTTGATCATGGTGGTATGGGAATCGGTGCCGACCACGGTGTCGGGATAGGCTTGCAGCACACCGCCGTTTTCCCGGGCGAACACGGTGCGGGCGAGATATTCCAGGTTGACCTGATGCACGATGCCGGTGTCCGGCGGCACCACCACGAAATTCGAGAATGCTTCCTGGCCCCAGCGCAGGAAGCCATAACGTTCCTGGTTGCGGTCGAATTCAATTTTGGCGTTCTCATCGGCCGCGGTCTTGGTGCCGAACACATCGACCTGCACGGAGTGATCGATGACCAGTTCGGCCGGCGACAGCGGGTTGATCTTGTTCGGGTCACCACCCAGTGCTGACATCGCGTCGCGCATCGCGGCCAGATCGACCACCGCCGGTACGCCGGTGAAATCTTGCATCAAGACCCGCGCTGGCGTGAAAGCGATTTCCTTGGTCGGCGTGGCCTTGGCGTCCCACTTGAGCAGTGCTTCGATGTCCTCGCGTGTGACGTTCACGCCGTCTTCGGTGCGCAGCAGGTTTTCGAGCAGAATTTTCTGGGCGAAGGGCAGCTTGTCGACGGGATATGTGCCGGCCAGGCGCGCACAGCTGTAGATCTCGTATTTCTTGTCACCAAGCTTGAGTTCCGTGCGGGCGTCAAAAGAGTTGTTCATGGTGTCTCCGTGCAGCTATGAGAGGTATCGGGTGCGCAAATCGAGCGCGACATTATCGGCAATTCGGACTCATAGTTGTAGGTTTTCGGCGCGCTGTGCGACGCTGGAAATAATGCCGCCACCCACACATATCTCGTCCTGGTAGAACACTACCGACTGGCCAGGGGTGACGGCCCGCTGCGGAGCACCGAATTCGACTAGGACGCGCTCACCGTTGCGGGCAACGATGGTGCAGGCCTGGGCGGGCTGGCGATAACGCGTCTTGGCGGTGCAGGACTGCGGCAGGGCCGGCGGCTCACCCGCCACCCAGCACAGATCGGTTGCGATCAAGGCCTGGCTTAAGAGTGCGGGATGATCGTGGCCTTGCACCACCGTCAGCACATTGCGTTCCAGATCCTTGGCCGCCACAAACCACGGCGCTTCGGCTGCGCCCCGTACGCCGCCTATGCCTAAGCCTTCGCGCTGACCGAGGGTGTAGTAAACGGCGCCGTGATGGCCACCGATGACGCGGCCGGCTGCGGTCATCACCGCGCCCGGCTGGGCCGGCACATAGCGCGCCAGGAACTCACGGAAACGCCGCTCGCCGATGAAGCAGATGCCGGTCGAATCCTTCTTCTCGTGGGTGACGAGGCCGGCGGCGCGGGCTTGTGCCCGCACTGCGCTTTTGGGTAGGTCGCCGAGCGGGAATAGCGAACTGGCGAGTTGTTGCTGGCCCAAGGTATAGAGGAAATAACTCTGATCCTTGTTGCCATCGACGCCGGTTTTCAA
>JANLSI010000695.1:0-2159 GCA_031362345.1 Pseudomonadota bacterium | reverse complement strand
ATGGTCAGCGCTTGGGAACGTCGTGCCTATGACGAAGGCTTGGTTGGTCACGCCGAAATCTTCCGCAACCAGCATCCGAATTTCGTCGATCGTGGACTGCCCGGGCATCGGCAAGCGGTACCGCAGATCCCGGCCTTGGTCGCACGCGGTCAGCTGCGCGTCGCCCGTTTCCATCAGAAGTTCGATCAGCAGTTGGCAGAACATGAGTTCGTTGCGGGTGAGCGGTTTTCAGTGGCGGACATCACCATGGTCACGGTCTGCGATTTCGGCCACGCCCTGCAGATGGAGATCCCCGCCGATGCGCCCCACGTGAGACGCTGGTACGACGACATGCAGAAACGTTCCAGTGTGGTGAACAGCAGGCCCAGGCATTTGCCAGACGGCTCGCCGATGCCAGCAGCCCTCGCGTAGCGCTGCCTACAGCGCAGCGGCGAGTTTCAGGCGAAAGCTCGTTTCTCGTGGTGGGTGGCCGCCCTTGACATGTTGCGCTTGAGGGCGGCCCGGTATTTCCTGTCAGCTGGGATCGGCCGAGTCGGTATACTCTCACCCCATGAATGACAGCATCTTCCTCGAACAACTGCGTGCCTTTCTCGCGCGGCCCGGCAACCAGTCGCCGCACAATCAATTCCTTGGTATGCAAATCGTCCATCTCGAACATGCCCGCGCGGTGCTGCGTGTGCCCTATGGCGAGCGGCTAGCGGGCAATGCCACTACTGGCGTGTTACATGGCGGCGTCATCACGACGGTGATCGATTCGGCCTGCGGGGTGTCGGTGATTGCGGCACTGGGCAAACGCATGGGCATTGCCACACTCGATCTGCGTATCGACTACCTGAAGCCGGCGCGCCCGGGTGAGGCGGTCACGGCAGCAGCGCACTGTTACAAAGTCACGCGCAATATCTGTTTCGTGCGCGCGCTGGCCTACCATTCCGATCGCGACGACCCGATCGCCAATTGCGCGGCGAGTTTCATGATCACTTCGCTGGAGCCGGCCGGACCGGGCCTGACGGAGGACGCCCCATGAACTTCGTCGAGATCATCCACGCTGCGCGCGAAAGCCGTGATTACCGTCGTCTGGGCGAGGCCATCCCTTACATGGAAACCCTGGGACTGAGCGTCGAAGCCTGCGAAGGCGGTGTGGTGTTACTACTGGCGGCGGCCGCACTGCATGTCGGCAATCCCTGGCGTCTGGCCCTGCACGGTGGACTGATCGGCGCAGTACTCGAAACCGCTGCCATCGTGCAGCTCATTCTTGAGCCTGACGTCGAAACCATGCCCAAGCCCATCAATATCACCGTCGACTATCTGCGCTCGGGCCGCGTGGTCGAGACCCGTGCGCAAGCGCGGGTTACCAAGCTCGGGCGGCGTGTTGCCAATGTCCATGCCAGTTGCTGGCAGGAAGATGAGGCGCGGCCGATCGCGACCTTGTCCGGGCATTTCTTGATGACTTGAGGGTGGCGCTCATTCCTCCAGCAGGCTACGCAACATCCACGCGGTCTTCTCGTGCACGTCCAGACGCTGGGTCAAGAGGTCCATGGTTGGCTGATCGTTAGCCTTGTCCACCGTTGGGAATAGCGCGCGCGCGGTGCGCGCCGTCGCTTCCTGAGCAGCCACCAGATGCCGCACCATGTCCAAGGCCTTCGGCACGCCATTCACCTCGGTGATCGACGCCAGTTTGACGAATTCCTGGTAGGTGCCCGGGGCCGGAAAGCCTAGCGCGCGGATACGTTCGGCGACCAGATCGAGTGCGGTCCATTGCTCGGTGTATTGACCCATGAACATCAGATGCAGGGTGTTGAACATTGGCCCGGTCACGTTCCAGTGGAAGTTGTGGGTCATGAGATAGAGCGTGTAGCTGTCCGCCAGTAGATGGGCGAGGCCGTCGGCGATCTTCGCGCGATCGGTGGCCGAGATGCCGATATCGATGGCGAGTCGCGTGGGCGTTGTGGATGCTGCGGTCTTGCGTGTGGCCATGCTCAAGTTCCTGTGTGGATGTTGACTAGCGCCTGGTGGCTGGTTAGACAATCCTAACAATCAAGCCATGCAGTGCCTATCCGCATGCCAATAGGCACCAGGCGAAGGCGCGCCTCGGCGGTGGGCCCTGCTACGAAAGTCCCATTGAAGTCGGACCCACAAAACAGACGGAAGGATTTATAGTC
>JANLSI010000608.1:0-3048 GCA_031362345.1 Pseudomonadota bacterium | reverse complement strand
CCCAGACGCCGTTCACCGTGCAGAGTATCCGCAATATGCTCACGCAGATGGGCGTGACGGTACCGGCGAACGTCAATCCACAATTGAAGAACGTCGCGGCCGTGATGGTGCATGCCACTCTGCCGCCCTTTGCCAAAACCGGTGCGACCATCGACATCACGGTGTCGTCGATGGGCAATGCCAAAAGCCTACGCGGCGGCAGTCTGATCATGACGCCCTTGAAGGGCGCCGACGGCAATGTCTATGCGATGGCCCAAGGTAACCTGGTGGTGGGCGGTTTTGGTGTCGCATCAAAGGACGGTTCGAGCATTACCGTGAATGTGCCGAGCGTCGGGCGTATACCCAATGGCGCTACCGTCGAGCGCGAAGTGGCGACGCCCTTCGCCCAGGGCGACTACCTGACCTTGAACTTGCATCGCCAGGATTTCACCACCGCCACGCGTATGGCGCAGGCCATCGACAAGACCCTCGGTGGCCAGTCCGCCACTGCGCTTGATGCCTCTTCGGTGCGGGTCTTGGCGCCGGCCGATCCGACCCAGCGCGTGTCCTTCATGTCGATAGTCGAGAACATCGAACTCAATCCCGGCGATGCGCCGGCCAAAGTGGTGGTCAACTCCCGCACCGGCACCGTCGTGATCGGCAACAAAGTTACGGTCACCGCCGCCGCCGTCACCCATGGCAGTCTGACCGTCACCATCAGCAATGATCCGATAGTCAGCCAGCCGGGGCCGTTGTCCGGCGGTCAGACCGCCGTGGTCGATAAGCAGAACATCAGCGTCGAGCAAAAGAAGAACCGCATGTTCCTCTTCAATCCGGGCGTGTCACTGGATGACATCGTGCAGGCGGTGAACGGTGTGGGCGCCGCACCGGGTGATCTAGTGGCGATTCTCGAGGCCTTGAAAGAAGCCGGTGCGCTGCGCGCTGAGCTCATCGTGATCTAGTCAGTATGCTTGCCGCCGTGACCGTCAATAGAAGGTCACGGCTTGCCGCATGTGCGGCAGCGTTTGCCGCCTGACTAGCCCCGTTTAGCTCTTGCGCCCTGTACTTTCGGGCTTGGACGCATCTGGCATTGCTTGTGCATTGTGTCAGACATGAGCGACAAGCCCAGCAAGCCTATCTCCGACAACAGCGCGGGCGGTTACGTCGATTTCACGCGCTTCAATACCCTGCGCAGCCGCGCCCATCGCGACGGTGATGGCGCTATGCAACAGGTCGCCGACGAATTCGAGGCGATGTTCGCCGAACTGATGTTGAAAGCTGCGCGCGAGTCCGATAGGGGCGAGGGGTTGTTCAACTCAAGTGAACTCGACACCTATCACGAACTGCTCGACGGCCAGCTCGCGCAATCGCTGGCCAAGAGTCAGGACTTCGGTTTCGGTGCGATGCTGAGCCAGCAGTTCGCCGGCGCGCTAGCAGTGGCCAAGACCCGTGCCGGCGACGGCGGTACGAGCGCGCTGCCGAAACTTGAGATCTTGAAGACCGTCGAAACACCGCTGCGCGGTGGCGTGACGATGCTGCCGCCGGCGTTGCGTGAGACGGCCTTCCTCAAGCGCACCGACCTAGCGGACGATCGTCAGGCCTTCATCGACGAACTCGCGCCGATCGCGCAATCGGCGGCCGGCTCGCTCGGCGTCGCACCGCGCGCGCTGATGGCCCAGGCTGCGCTCGAGTCGGGCTGGGGCAAGCATGTGATACGCATGCCTGACGGTTCGAGCTCGCACAATTATTTTGGTATCAAGGGGAGTGCCGACTGGGCCGGCGCGGTGGTCAAAGTGGCGACCACCGAATACATCGGTGGGCGTGCGGTCACGGTCAATGCCAACTTTCGCGCCTACCCCGATGCCAAGAGCGCGTTCAGCGATTATGTCGATTTCATTGGTCGTAACCCACGCTACGAGCAAGCCCTAGCGCAAGGCGCCAACGCTGCGCATTACGCGCGTCAGCTGGAAGCCGCCGGCTATGCCACCGACCCCAACTACGCCAACAAGATCATGGCCATCCTGTCCGGCGACGGATTCGACGACGCCAATGCGAAGTCTCGCGAAGTGAGCAACTGATATGTCCGGAGATACCTTCAATATCGGTCTATCGGCGCTGCTGGCTGCGCAGCGCGGCCTGGCCACCACCGGCCACAACATCGCTAACGTCAACACCGACGGCTACAGCCGCCAGAGGTCACTTTCGAGACCCGCGAACCGCAGTTTGTCGGCGTCGGCTTCGCTGGCAAAGGCGTCGATATCCAGTCGATTACGCGCATGGCCAACGACTTTCTAGTCGAGCAATTGCGCCTGTCGACCGCCAATCAAGTGCAGGCCGACAAGACCGTCGAGCTCGTCGACCAGGTCGATACCCAGGTAGGCGACGCGCTGATTTCGAGCGGCATCCAGTCGTTTTTCAATGCCGTCGGCGATGCCAACAACGATCCACATTTGATGGCGACCCGCCAGGTGGTAGTCGAAAGCGCGCGTGCCACGGTGTCGCGCTTTAGCGAGCAGGAAGAGCAGTTGAACGGCCTGTCGCGCAGCATCAATCGACAGATGGCCGGCGTCGTCGAAAAGATTAACTCGCTGACTTCGTCACTGGCCAGACTCAATAAGGACATCGCGCTGGGCGCCGGTCTCGCCACCGGCACGCCGCCCAACGATCTACTCGATAAGCGCGATCAGATGCTGAACGATCTTTCCAAGCTGGTCGGCGTGCAGACCCAGAGCCGCGCGGACGGCATGGTCAACGTTCTGATCGGCGATGGTCAGTTGGTGGTCACGGGTGGCACGGCCGAAGCCTTGCAGACCGGTGGCAATCCGCTGGACGCTTCGCGCGCCGAGATTGCCTTCAAGGTCGGCAATGCGCAGACCCAGATCACCGGTTCAATCAGCGGCGGCGAGCTAGGCGCACTGGTGGCGTTTCGCGACCAGACGCTAGAGCCTGCGCGCAATGCCATCGGACGGCTGGCCGCGACTTTCGCCATGAGCATGAACGCTCAGCATCGCAAGGGCATGGACCTGCGCGGTGCTTTGGGCGGTGACATGTTCAGCATCCCACCGCCGG
>JANLSI010000588.1:0-3812 GCA_031362345.1 Pseudomonadota bacterium | reverse complement strand
CACTATCTGACCTGGCAGGCGGCGCCGCGCTTGCGCCCGCTGTTCAAGGACAATGACAGGCGCAAGGTCAGCTTTGTGCCGATCCGTTTGAGCGACCTGACTCGCGTCGTACGGCGTGGCGGCCCGATCAGCCCCGATGTGGTGGTGGTGCAGACTTCGTTGCCCCAAGCCGATGGCAGCGTAAGCCTGGGTGTCTCGGTCGGCCCGAATCAGCATTTCATCGAGCAAGCTTCGATGGTGATTGCAGAAATGAATCCCCATATGCCGGTCACCGCCGGCAACGCGCGGGTGGCGCTCGATCGCATTACTTATGGCTTCGAAGCCGATCATCCGCTTGCGCAGTACGACACCGGCGAGCCCGAGCCGCGCGACCACAAGATCATCGAGCATGTGCTGAGTCTGATCCCGGCTGCGGCCTGGGTACAGTTCGGCATCGGTGCGGTGCCGGACCGGGTCTTAAAACGCTTGTGTGAGATCCCTGAGGTCAATCTCTATTCCGGCATGTTGTCGCGCAGCCTGGTCGATTTTCTCGAAGGTGTGAAGCACCAACCGCGCGTCATCAATGGTGAGTTGGCCGGCGATCCGCGCCTGTATGACTACTGCAATGGCAATGCGCGCATCGAGATGCGCGGCTTGGACGTCACCCACAATCCCCTGGCGCTAGCCGCCCTGCCGCGCTTCGTCTCGATCAACTCCTCAGTTGAAATCGATCTCATGGGCCAGAGCAATGGCGAGACCTTGGGGCCGGTCCAGATCAGCGGCGTTGGCGGCAGTCTGGATTACATCGAAGCTGCCGCCTTGTCCGACGGCGGTGTGTCCATCATCGCGCTGCCTTCAACCACCGCCGACGATGCGCGCTCGAAGATTGTCGCCATGCTGGCGCCGGGCAGTGTGGTCACTACGCCGCGCTATTGTATCGATTACATCGTCACCGAGTACGGCATCGCGCGGCTGCGGGGTAAGAGCCTATGGGCGCGCGCTGAAGCCTTGATCGGCATTGCCCATCCAAAGTTTCGCGACGAACTCGCCAACGCGCTGTAGTGCGGCGCGTTCAGTGCGTGCCGGCGGCATTGAACAGCCGTTTGACCTCGACGGGTTGTAGCAATAGGCGCAACTCTACGCGCACCACGTATTCGAGTTGGTGCGGGTTCTCGCGGATAGTGAGTCGCTCAATGACCTTGCCGCCTTCCGGCGCGTCGGCCTCGATCACCAGGGTATCGTTGTCCCAGTAGGTGAGGGTGAAGCCGAAGGTGTCCTGCACCAGCTCATCCCCCTTGGCGGAAAACACCTTGCCGTTCGGATTGGGTCGAACGCTGCGCGGCAGATCGGTGTCGTAAGTGACGCGATAGCCGCCGTCTTCGTCAGCGATGTCGAGGCGTTGCGCCTTGACCATCGGATAGGCGATGCCGAGGCGACGCAGGTTCTTGGACGAGTGTGCGTCTTTGCCGTCGCGCACCGATTCCCAATAGGCGAGCTGATTCAGATCGTAGGGTGTGCTGCGTTCCCCACCACTCTTCATGCGCGGCACTGGATAGGCATCACGGCGCAATTTACCTTTAAAGAGTTTGTCAGGATCGGCGCTGCCTTTTTCATCCAGCGTCCATGCGCCGGTAATGGCGGGTGCGGCGCCTGCCTGCGATGCCAAGCTCAAGCCGAACAATAAAACGCAGAGAGTCAGTCGTTGCGACGGCATGAGCGTTGCCTTTGTAGGTGCCAGCGGCGGCGTGGTCAGGCACTTTGCGTTACGCTCACGCCGCGCGCCAGCATGTTGCCACGGCCTGAGCACAGCCTCAAGCGCGCGCCCGTATCCACCTTTAAGGAGTGAAAAGCCATGATCAAAGTTGTTTCCGTTTTGCAGCGCAAGTCCGGCATGAGCGTCGAAGATTTTCAACGTTATTGGTTGCACGAGCATGCGGCGATCGTATGTCGCTTGCCGGGGCTGCGCCGCTATGTGCAATCCCACACCTTGCTCGGTGGCTATCGCAAAGGGCAGCCGGCCGCCGATGGTCTTGCCGAGTTATGGTTCGACGACAGCAATGCGTTGCGTGCGCTGCCGGACACGGCGCAGCTGCAGGCGGTACTGGCCGACGAGCCGAACTTTGTCGATATGGCACGTTTCATTCAGGTCCACACCCACGAGCACGTCATCAAGGATGGTCCGGTGCCGGCCGGTGGCGTAAAAAATATCGAGTTCGTGACCAAGAAGGCCGCGATGTCGGTCGCCGATTTCCAGCACTACTGGATCACTACCCACGGACCGCTGGGTGCCTCGATCAAGACCGTCGCGCGCTACGTGCAGAGCCACACCCAAGCGACTGCTTATGGCCGCGAGAGGCCGCCGGCCCTGGATGGTTTCGCCCTGACCTGGTTCGAGAACACGCAGGCCATGCGTGAGTCGGCGCGCACCCCGGAATACCAAAACACCCGCGCCGATGAGCAGAACTTCCTGACTATTCCGATCGATTTCATCATCACGCGCGAACATATCATCGTCGCTTGACGCACGGCCTGGCGCGACGCCGGGCCACGCCGGCAGTGTGCCAGCATATCAACACAGCGGGATGACCTGCTCGGCGAATTCCTTGGCCACTTCGCGTAGGTGCTTCAGTGGTGGCAGCAGACTTACTTCGCGCAGGCCGTTGTTCTCGGCGCTACGAATCTTCTCGGCGATTTCGTTTGGGCTGCCTACCATCGTTGTACCGTCGATCATGGCGGGCGTGACAAACTTACGCTCGCCGGGCGCGAAGTAGCTGCAATGGCCTTCGTGGATCAACTGGTGGCGCTTCTCCGGCGGCAGCGGAAAGTTGTCCACATGGTCGACGTACTCCTCCCAGATGTCCTTCATGTACTGCGGCACGACTTCATCATTCTTGGTGTAGCGCCACACCTCGTAGACAAAATGCAGCGCCGTCACCACCCACGATCCGACCCGTTCAACCACGGCTTCATCGGTGAGTTTCTGACCGGCGCGCAGTACCACGGCATTGGTAAGCGTGACGGTGTGATAGTTGCGCAGATCGCGGCCGGCTTTGCTCGCGCCTTCGTTGACGTACTTCAGGTTGGAGTCGAACACCTCCTTCTGTTCGTTGAAAATCGACACCAGTCCGTCGCCATAGGTGCCTGCGGTGCGCAGTGCGCGCGGGCCGTTGGCAGCGACATAAATCGGGATCGGGGTGTCGATATTGCGAAAGCCCGGGCCATGGTCCTGCCAGACGATGGAGGTGGTTTTATCGCGGTAGGTGAAATCGGTTTCCTTGCCCTCCAACATGCTGCGCACCACCCGCAGGTAGTCGCGGAATTCGGCGATCGGCAAGGGATCCTGGCCCATTACCCGCATGGCGGTGTGACCGGTGCCAATGCCGAGAAAGATGCGCCCCGGCGCCAAGGCATTAATGGAAGCGATGGCAGCAGCGGTAGTCGGTGCAATGCGGGTACCGGCGATGGCGACGCCGGTGCCGATGCGAATACGTGAGGTATTGACCGCAGCCAGCGCCATAGTCGCGTAGCAGTCCGACCACATCATTTGTGTGTCGGGCACCCAGGCGGCGTCGTAGCCTAGATCCTCAAGATATTTGATGACCTGCCAGTCGGTGATACGGGTCTGCACGTGCAGGCTGAATTTCATGAGGTCACTCCCCGGAATGATGAACGGGCGATTATAGGGTCGGCATTCGGGCAGCGTCTCGCGACCTGGAATAGCCGAATTGGGTCAGCGCTGATTAGGTAGGTTTTAGTGCCGGGGTTTCGGGGTGCCGAGGTTCCGGCGCCGTCGTGCTGGCCCTGGTGGACCGGAACTTCTTTTAGGTCCGCCA
>JANLSI010000511.1:0-5243 GCA_031362345.1 Pseudomonadota bacterium | reverse complement strand
TCGACAACACTTCGAACTGGTGCTCGCCATCGACCGAGGCGATTTCAATGACCGAGATGTCGAAGGTACCGCCACCCAGGTCATAAACCACGATCTTGGCGTCGCCGCCACGACGGTCCATGCCATAGGCCAGCGCCGCCGCGGTCGGCTCGTTGATGATGCGCTTGACCTCGAGACCGGCGATGCGGCCGGCGTCCTTGGTGGCTTGGCGCTGCGAGTCGTTGAAGTAAGCCGGCACGGTGATGACCGCTTCGCTGACCGTCTCACCGAGATAATCCTCGGCGGTCTTCTTCATTTTCATCAGCACGCGGGCCGAAATTTCCGGCGGCGCCATCTTCTTGCCGTTGACCTCAACCCAGGCGTCGCCGTTGTCGGCCTTGGCGATGGTATATGGCACCATGTTGCGGTCTTTCTGCACGACATCGTCGGCGAACTTACGCCCGATCAGGCGTTTGACTGCGAACAGGGTGTTCTTCGGATTGGTCACCGCCTGGCGCTTGGCCGACTGGCCGACCAGCACTTCGTCGTCACCGGTGAAGGCTACGATCGAGGGCGTGGTGCGCGCGCCCTCGCTGTTTTCGATGACCTTGGCCTTGCCCGCTTCCAGTACGGCGACGCAGGAGTTGGTCGTGCCCAAATCGATTCCGATGATCTTGCCCATGGTATGCCTCTATTTCTCTAAACCTGTGATGGGCCCGCGCTGGCGAGCCCCGATTTGCTAGTCAAGGTGGGGGAGACGGCGCCGAATTCAAGCCAGCTCAGCTAGCCGCGCCCTTGGCCACTACCACCAGGGCCGGCCGCAGCAGGCGCTGGTTGAGCAGATAGCCGCTCTGCATGACCCGCGTCACCGTGCCTGGCTCGACGTCGGGCGCGTCCTCCATGGTCATGGCCTGGTGGAATTCGGGGTCAAAACGCTCGCCCTCAGGGTGAATCTGCCGGATGGCGAGTTTCTCGAAGAACTCATCGAACATCTTGATAGTCATGGCCATGCCCTCGGTCAGGGTCGCGACCTCGGTCGCGCAGAGGGCCGCTCTGAGCCCCAGGTCGAGACTGTCTTTGACCGGCAGGAGCTCGTGGATGAAGCGCTCCAGGCCGTATTTGTGGGCGGATTCGAGGTCACGCGCGGCGCGCTTGCGCTGATTGTCCATCTCGGCACGGCCGCGCAGTACCTCGTCCTTCAGCTCCGCCACCTGGCTGCGCAGGCGGCCGATTTCGGCCGCCAACTCGTCGGCGCTGGCGAGGGTATCGGCGTTCAGGGTTGCATCGGCGTCCGCCGGCTGAGGCGCACTTTCGGTCTGGAATTCTTCACTCACGCTCATTGCCTTATTTTTCTATGTCGAATTTGGTCGGAATAGGCGGCTCCCACGCACGCGCAGGGTCGCTGGAGCCCCATGGCCCCATCGTGAAGGGGGGTCAGATGGGGATCAGTTGCGGGAATTCAAGGCGGAGCTGAGCATTTTCGCCGTGAGATCAACGATCGGAATGACCCGCTCGTATTCCATGCGAGTCGGCCCGATGACCGCCAGCACGCCCAAGGTGCGGTGGCTGTCGGCATAGGTCGAGGTCACCACCGAGCACTGGTCCAAAACTTCGTAGCCCGATTCCTCACCGATGAAGATCTGCACCCCGGAGGCGGACAGCGCCTGGTCGAGCAGGTGCAGGATATCGCGCTTCTGGGTGAAAGCCTCGAACAGGTTTCGCAGTCGCTCGATGTCGGACAGCTCGTTGATTTCCATAAGATTGGTCTGGCCGGCCAGCACGTAGTCCTTGTGCGCCTCGTTGTCGACGAAGACCTTTTGGGTCATCTCAATGACTAAGGCCATGAGATTGTTCATCTCGTCACGGGCTGCGGCCATTTCCTTGATCAAGCGTGCCTTGACGGCGTCGATATCGCGCCCCGCGAATACGCTGTTGAGGTAATTGCCGGCCTGGGTCAGCTCAGACTGGGAGTAAGTGCGATTGGTCTTGATGATGCGGTTCTCGACCTCGCGGTCATTGGTGACCAGGATAGCCAGCACGCGATTGTCGTTTAGGGACAGGAATTCAAGCTGGCGCAATGCGCGCCGGTCCGCTATCGGGATCATGACCAGCCCGGCCAGACGGGTGACGTCCGACAGCATTTTCGAGGTATTACTGAGCAACCCCTGGATGTCGTCGTCGCTCTCAAGGCTGGTCTCCATGTGCCGAATCTCGCTGTGGCTGAGATGTCGAAAAGTCACCATGGAGTCGACGAACAGACGGTAACCTTTAACCGTCGGCACACGCCCGGCCGAGGTATGGGGCGCCATGATCAAACCCAGGTCCTCCAAATCCGCCATGACATTGCGGATCGTAGCGGGGCTCAGGTCGAGCCTGGCATCGCGGGCCAAGGTCCGCGAGCCGACCGGTTGGCCGTCGACGATGTAACGCTCCACCAGCAGCTTGAACAGGTATTGCGCGCGCTCACCGAGTTTGACGTCTGAGTTGATTCTTGCCATCGGGCCGTCGGTGATCCAGGCTGGTTGTCTGAAATCTACCACCCCTACCTGGGCCATGCAAAACCACGTTGCCGGTCAAAACGGCAAAGTGCTAACTTCCTCGCCTCCTGACAATGACGAGACAGCACCCAACCATGTTCACGCGCATCGGGATCGTGACGAGAACGCACGAACCGGCGGTCAAAGGTGCGCTCGAGCGCGTGATAGCGGTGTTGAACCGCCGCAGCGTCGAAACCCTCATCGATACCGTCGCCGCCGGCTATGGTCCCGACGGCCGCTACCGGGTGGCGCCCAGCACTGAACTGCCGGCGTTGTGCGATCTGGTGGTTTCCATCGGCGGCGACGGCACGCTGTTGCAATGTGCCGGCCTCATTTATCCGCGCGACGTGGCCCTGATCGGCATCAACCTCGGCCGGCTCGGCTTTCTGACCGATCTGTCTCCGGCCGAGATCGAGTCTGGTATGGACGCCGTGCTGAACGGCGACTTTCTGTCGGAAGAGCGTGCGGTGCTGGGCTGCGAAGTGGTGCGTGACGGCCGCGTCATTGCCACCGAAGACGGCCTGAACGATGTCGTTGTGCAGAAATGGAACACCGCGCGGCTCATCACGCTGGAGACCTATGTCGACGGCCAGTTCCTGCACGCCCAGCGCTCCGACGGCATGATCGTCGCCACGCCAACGGGTTCCACCGCCTATGCGTTATCGGGCGGTGGCCCGATCCTCGATCCACGCACCCACGCGCTGGCGCTGGTGCCCATTTGTCCGCACACCCTCACCAATCGCCCGATCGTGGTCAGCGACGCCGCGCGTATCGAAATCCACGTCGCGACCGATCGCGAAGACGAGTCACGCGTGACCTGCGACGGCAATTCGATCCAGGATCTGCTGCCGGGCGATCGCGTGCGGGTGTTCCGACGCAGTCAGTCGGTGCGCCTGCTGCATCCAGCCAATCACGATCATTTCGCCACCTTGCGCGCAAAACTCAATTGGGGGGCCTAAGCCTTGCTCAAGACCCTAACCGTGCAGAACCTCGTCGTGGTACGCCACGTCGATGTCGAGTTCGGTACGGGACTGTCGGTGCTGAGCGGCGAAACCGGCGCGGGTAAATCCATCCTAATCGAGGCACTGGGCCTCGCCCTTGGCGAGCGCGCCGACAGCAAACTGGTACGTGCCGGCGATGACCGCGCCACCGTCAGCGCGGTATTCGATATCGCCGCAGCGCCGGCCGTGCGTGCGCTGCTCCAAGAGCACGCGCTCGACAGCGACGATGAATGCGTGCTGCGGCGCATCGTGTTGCGCGACGGCGGCTCGCGCGCATTCTGCAATGCCAGTCCGATACCCGTGCAGCTGCTGCACGACATCGGCACCCTGCTGGTCGACGTCCATGCCCAGCACGCCAGCCAGCAACTCATGAAGCGCGAGGTGCAACGCGAGCTGCTCGACGCCTATGGTGGTCACACCGCCGCACGCCAGGCGGTGCAATCGGCCTGCGCATATTGGAAGGACGCCCACGATCGTTTGCTGGCCCTGGAACACGCCGGCAGCGAGCGCGATCGCATCGAGCTCTTGCGCTACCAGTTCGAGGAACTCGAACAGGCGCAGATCGACGACGCTGAGATCGCCAAGCTCGAAAGCGAGCACCGCCGGCTGGCCAACGGCGCTGCCAATCTCGATCAGCTCGCTGCTCTGCGTGGTTTGCTACTCGACGACGAAGACGGCGCACTGGCGCGGCTACGGGCTGCGGCGGCACGGGCGCGGGCGCTGGCCAAGCGCAGCGAGCACAGTGGCAATCTGGTTGATGCGCTGGAGCAGGCGCTGGTGTGCGTCGAGGAAAGCGCGGCCGAGCTTGAGCGACTCGAAGGCGGCGTGGAAATCGACCCAGCGCGGCTCGCGCGGCTGGACGACCGCATCGCTACCCTGCACACCCTGGCGCGCAAGCATCAGCTCACACTCAAGGAATTGCCAGCGCTGAAACAGCGTCTCGGCGACGAATTGACCACCTTCGACAATGGTGCCGCAGCACGTATAGCCCTCGCTGCGGAGTGCGCGGCGGCACTCACCGCCTATCACACGGCCGCGACCGGGCTCAACAAGGCGCGCCGTAGCGCGGCCAAGCGCATGAACACTGAAATCACCCGGCGCATGCGCGAACTCGGTCTACCCCACGCCCAGTTCAACGCCACACTGAGCCCACTGCCTGACCCATCGCCGCAGTCCCACGGCACCGATCGCGTCGAGTTCCTGGTCACCACCAATCCCGATCAGGCACCTGGCCCGATCAACAAAGTCGCGTCTGGTGGCGAGTTATCACGTATCGGGCTGGCCATCCAGGCGGCGACGGCGCGCCATGCCGGCATTCCGGTCGTGGTCTATGACGAAGTCGACACCGGCATCGGCGGCACCACCGCCAATATCGTCGGTCGCACGCTGCGTGACGTGGCGCGAGAATGCCAGGTGATCTGCATCACCCACTCACCGCAAGTGGCAAGTGCCGGCGACCAGCACCTGTTGGTCAGCAAAACCGTGCGCGACGGCGTTACGGAAACCCAGATCAAGACCTTGGACAGCAACGCTCAAGAACGCGAAATCGCGCGCATGCTGGGCGCCGCCGAGGCCACCGCTGCAAGTGTTGCCCATGCCCGGGATTTGATCGCGACTGCGACCAGCGACGACTAGCTGGCGTATCAGGCGCCGCTGGTCTTGGGACGGACGTAGAGCACCAGGCTGTGGTCCTTCAGCTCGTAGCCGAGCTGGGCGACGAGGTAGG
>JANLSI010000129.1:0-2100 GCA_031362345.1 Pseudomonadota bacterium | reverse complement strand
GTGTAGTCGTCGTTGAGCATCACCACCCGGTACGACGGCGGCTTCTTGAGTTTGGGCTGCGCTTCCTTGAGCGCAATGCCGGATTCGCGGTGATGTGCGGGCTGATTAGACATGGCTCATCGTCAAACACTGGCGGACGCGACACATCGGTGTCGGACCGTCCGTGAATTTATACGTTCGGAGTCGTCCGCGTAAATGGCCGGCGGTACATCGAACGCGTTGAATAACCGCAATTCCGTACGGGATTACGCCATGGGGCGAGGGTGGAAGCGGGAATGTGGCGACGGCCGGCGCGCACCGCGCTCGCCCCGCGACGTCGGGCGCGCGAAGCGCTAAGGGCCCGTCGTTATCTCCGCGCTTAGCCGGGCCCGTAGCCCGCTATCGACTTGCGGCAACCAGCACCATGGCGGGATCGCCGGTTAATTGTCAATTTTGATCCGGGCACGTTGACAGTTGGTGCACTGCAACGTACCTTCCCAGCCGCCCTGCGCGACCGTTCGTGCGCCGCTGGCGGCGGGCTCATTATTTCATCGGCTCCCCGTTTTAGCGGCGCGCAGCGTTCGACGCTTCCGAGCGCATTTCCTTGCTGGCACAGGTCGCAGGGGATTACCATGCGCGCCCTTGGGCGCCAGGTCACCCCGCAGCGTGCCGGCCAGACAACGAGCTTCGTCCCAGCATGACGTTTGAGGCTCATGAATCTTTATAGTGACTTTGGCAGGAGAACACGAGCATGTCGTCATTCGAGGAACAAGCGAAGCAGCTCAAAGCCGACTGGGCGACCAATCCGCGCTGGAAGGGCGTCACCCGTCCCTATTCCGCGGAAGACGTCGTGCGGCTGCGTGGCAGTGTCATGATCGAACACACCCTGGCACGCCGTGGCGCGGAGAAGCTGTGGGATCTGGTCAACACCGAAGATTTCGTGCCCTGCCTCGGCGCCCTGACGGGCGGCCAGGCCGTGCAGCAGGTCAAGGCCGGCATCAAGGCGATCTATCTCTCGGGCTGGCAGGTCGCGGCTGACGGTAACACCTCCGAGACCATGTATCCCGACCAGTCGCTTTATGCCGTCGACTCGGTGCCGACCATGGTTCGTCGCATCAATAACGCCTTCAAGCGTGCTGACGAGATTCAGTGGCATAAGGGCGGCGGCAAGACCGATTACTTCATTCCTATCGTGGCTGACGCCGAAGCGGGCTTCGGTGGTGTACTGAATGCTTTCGAGCTGATGAAGAACATGATCGAAGCGGGCGCCGCCGGCGTGCACTTCGAAGACCAGCTGGCCTCAGTCAAGAAGTGCGGCCACATGGGCGGCAAGGTGTTGGTACCGACCCAGGAAGCCGTGCAGAAACTGGTGGCCGCGCGCCTCGCCGCCGACGTGCAGGGTGTGCCGACCGTGGTACTGGCGCGGACCGACGCCAATGCTGCCAATCTGCTGACCACCGATATCGACGAGCGCGATACTCCCTTCGTTACCGGTGAGCGCACCGCGGAAGGTTTCTACCTGACCCGCGCTGGCCTCGACCAGGCCATTGCCCGCGGTCTGGCCTATGCGCCCTATGCTGACTTGCTGTGGTGCGAAACCGCAGTACCGGATATGGACGAGGCCAAGCGTTTTGCCGAGGCCATCAAAAAGCAGTATCCGGATCAGCTACTGGCCTACAACTGCTCACCGTCGTTCAACTGGAAGTAGAACCTCGACGACGCCAGCATTGCCAAGTTTCAGCGTGAGCTGGGTGCGATGGGTTACAAATACCAGTTCATCACTTTGGCCGGTATTCACAACATGTGGTACAACATGTTCGACCTGTCCGAGAACTACGTAAAGCAGGGCATGACCGCTTACGTGGAGATGGTGCAGGAGAAGGAATTCGCGGCCTCCAAGCGTGGCTACACCTTCGCCAGCCACCAGCAGGAAGTGGGCGCAGGTTACTTCGATGACGTCACCACCGTGATCCAGGGTGGTCAATCCTCGGTCACCGCGCTAACCGGTTCGACGGAAGAAGAACAGTTCGATAAGACTGCGCACGGCTGAGCGTAAGGCTTAAGTAGCGAGACAACGCCGGCCTTGAGCCGGCGTTGTTGTTTTGGGGCGTGATATTTCTC
>JANLSI010000481.1:0-5234 GCA_031362345.1 Pseudomonadota bacterium | reverse complement strand
ACTTCGTCACCAAACGCGGCGACTGCCGTAGCGCACGCTCCAAGATTTCCTAAACCCAAGTTGAGACCGATTCAGCCATCACCTGGAAATACCCAAGTTGCATCCTGAAAGGCGAGAACTCGGTCGGTGAGTTCTACTCGGTCGCGCTGACCAACAACATGCAGCAGGCCGATACCGGCACCAAGATGATTCATCTTGGTCGCGGCACGCGCAGCACTATTGTCTCCAAAGGCATCTCGGCCGGTCGCAGTCAGAACGCCTATCGCGGCCTGGTGCGTATCGCCGCTGGCGCCGACGGCGCACGCAATTACACGCAGTGCGATTCACTACTGCTCGGTTCGAGCTGCGCCGCCCATACCTTTCCTTATATCGAATGCAAGAACCCGACGGCGCAGATTGAACACGAGGCCTCGACTTCCAAGATCAGTGACGACCAGTTGTTCTATCTGCGCAGCCGCGGCATCAAACAGGAAGACGCGGTGAACATGATCGTGAATGGCTTCTGTAAAGAAGTCTTCAAGGAATTGCCGATGGAATTCGCAGTGGAAGCGCAGAAATTGCTCGGTATCAGTCTCGAAGGGGCGGTTGGCTGATCCTGCAGCCCGCACCACGACGGAATTAGACATGCTTGAAATCCAGAATCTACACGTAGAAGTCGCCGGCACCGAAATCCTACGCGGCGTCAACCTGACGGTCAGACCGGGTGAGACCCATGCCATCATGGGGCCGAATGGCTCGGGCAAGAGCACCCTGTCCCATGTACTTGCCGGGCGCGAGGGTTACACCGTCACCGCCGGTTCGGTGACCTTCAACGGCAAGTCGCTGCTTGAACTCGATCCCGAAGAGCGTGCCGGCGAAGGGGTGTTCCTCGCGTTTCAATATCCGATCGAAATTCCCGGTGTGAACAACGTATACATGTTGAAGGCCGCATTGAATGGTATACGCAGCTATCGCGGCGAAAAGGCCTTGAATGCGGTCGAATTCCTGAAACTGGTCAAGACTCGCGTTAAAGCCATCGGCCTCGACGACAGCCTGTTGAACCGGCCAGTCAATGCCGGCTTCTCGGGCGGCGAAAAGAAGCGCAACGAAATTTTCCAGATGAGTGTGCTTGAGCCGCGTCTCGCGATCCTCGACGAAACCGACTCGGGTCTCGACATCGATGCACTGAAAATTGTTGCCGAAGGTGTCAATACACTGCGTGACGGCGTGCGCTCCTTCGTCGTCATTACGCACTATCAACGTCTGCTCGACTACATCGTGCCCGACTACGTACACGTGTTGGCCAAGGGCCGCATCGTCAGATCCGGGCTCAAGGATCTCGCCCTCGAACTCGAGGCGCGGGGCTACGACTGGTTGCTGGAAGAGGCGGCGGCCTGATGTCCTCTCTCGCCATGGTGGTCGGCGCGGCACTGGCGACGCTGGATCAGACGCCGCGTACTGAACGCAGCGCGCGCTTGAGCTCGCTGCGCCGTGCGGCCGCTACGCGCGTGCATGTTCAAGGCTTGCCGACCATTGCGCTGGAAGACTGGAAATACACCCACCTGGGCGGGCTGGAACAAAGCACCATGCGCCGAGCGACGAGCGCCGATGGCGCGAGCGTCTCGTCGGCGGATCTGCGCGCGCTCGAATTATCGACCACCAGCGCACTGCGGGTGGTATTGGTGAATGCCTGCTTCCGGTCCGACCTGAGTAGCCTCGACGGCCTACCGTCCGGTGTGCGTGTGCACAGTATTGCGGCACTGCTGGACAACGATCCCGAGCGGCTCGCGAGTCTGCTTGAGGCCAATGTTGAAGCGGGCAGCACCTTTCAGGCCTTGAACACCGCCCTGCTCGGTGACGGAGTGCTGATCGAAATCGACGCCGATGTGCGCCTGCGCGAGCCATTTCACTTGGTGATGCTGGGCGCGGGCAACGATCTGCTGCGTGGGCCGCGTCTGCTGGTGCGCGCCGAGCGCAATAGCGAACTGCGCCTGATAGAGGAATATCTGAGTCTGGACACGGCCAGCGGACTGACCAACAGTGTTTGCGAAGTGAGCCTCGGCAGCGGCGCGACTCTCTACCACCATCGCCTCGCCAACGAATCGCTGCATAGCGCCCACATTGGCCGCGTGGCTGTCAGCGTGTCTGAACACGGCAATTACGTTTCCGATTCGCTGGCCTTCGGTGGTCGGCTGACACGGGTCGATATCGATGTCGCATTGGTCGGTCGTGGTGCGCGCTGCCGGCTGAATGGGCTGTTCGTGGCCGATGGCCAGCAGCACGTCGACCATCACACCCGCGTCGATCATCGCGTCGGCGACACCCACAGCAGCGAGCTCTATCGCGGCATCCTCGATGGCCGCAGCCGCGGGGTGTTCAACGGCAAGGTGGTGGTCGCCCGCGACGCCCAGCAGATCACCGCACAGCAGACTAGCAACAATCTGCTGTTGTCGCGCCAGGCCGAGGTAGACACCAAACCCGAGCTTGAAATCTACGCCGACGACGTCAGCTGCACCCACGGCGCCACCGTGGGCGAGCTGGACAGCGCGGCGCTGTTTTATCTGCGTTCGCGTGGCTTGTCAGCGGCCGCCGCCCGCGCACTGCTGACCTACGCCTTCGCCCAGAAAGTGGTTGACGAGATCCCCTTGCCGGGTGTGCGGCGCTGGATAGAAACCCGCTTCCTCGGACACACCGACTACAGCCAATTACTGAGCGCCCTCGATATACCGTGAACGCCACCACTGCCTTGACCAACCGCAATTCGACGCCTGGCTTTGACGTACAGCGCGTGCGCGCTGATTTTCCGATTCTCACGCGCAGCGTGAACGGCAAACCGCTGGTCTATGCCGACAACGCCGCGACCACCCAGAAGCCGACGGTGGTGATCGAGCGCCTGCGTCACTATTACGAATACGAGAACGCCAATATCCACCGGGGCGTGCACACCCTGAGCGCCACCGCGACCGCCGCCCATGAAGAAGCACGCGACACCGTGCAACGCTTCATCAATGCTCGCGATCCCCGCGAAATCATTTTCACGCGCGGTACCACTGAGTCCATCAACCTGGTGGCCCAGACCTGGGGTCGACGCAATCTGCGTACAGACGATGAAATTCTGGTGTCGGAACTCGAACACCACGCCAACATCGTGCCCTGGCAGATGCTGTGCGAGCAGACCGGCGCACGCTTGCGTGTGGCGCCGATCAACGACGCCGGTGAAATCGAGATGGACAAATTCGAGGCCCAGCTCTCGCCGCGCACGCGGCTGGTGGCGGTGGCGCAGATCTCCAACGCGCTCGGCACCATCAACCCGATTGAGGACATCATCGAACGCGCCCATGCGCTCGGCGCGGTGGTGCTGGTGGACGGCGCGCAGTCGATCATTCACTGTCCGATCGACATGCAAGCAATGGGTTGTGACTTTTTTGCCTTCTCTGGCCATAAGGCCCTGGGCCCGACCGGTATCGGCGTGCTATACGGCCGCGCCGAACTGCTCGAAGCGATGCCGCCCTATCAGGGCGGTGGCGACATGATCAAGGTCGTGCGCTTCGAACACACCGAGTACAACGACATTCCGTTCCGCTTCGAAGCGGGCACGCCGCACATTGCCGGCGCGCTGGGCCTGGCGAGCGCGCTGGAGTATTTCGCTGCCCTTGATCTGTCGGCGGTGATGGCCCATGAGGATGCCTTGCTGGCGGCTGCCACCGCGCGCGCCGAGGCGATTGCCGGCCTGCGCATCATCGGCCAGGCCGCGCGCAAGGCGGCGGTGGTGTCGTTTGAGATTCAGGGTGTGCATCCACAGGATCTCGGGACCCTGCTCGACCATCACGGCGTTGCGATCCGCACCGGCCATCACTGCGCGATGCCGGTCATGCAGCATTACGGCGTGGTCGGCACCGCGCGCGCATCTTTTGCGCTGTACAACACCGTCGCCGAGGTGCATACGGTGTTCGACGCCATCGAAAAAGTCCTGCCCATGCTGAGTGCTTGAGCAAATTGAGTATGAATCAACCAAATTTCTACGGGTCGCCCATCGCGCTGTCGCGCGATTGCGCGGCGGTCATGATCCCTGAAGGTTCGACTGTGAGCTTGGCCGCCGGCACCGTGGTCTACGTGACCCAGGCCCTGGGCGGCGCGGTGACAGTCAATGCCAACGGCAACTTGGCGCGCATCGCCGCTGCCGATGTCGACGCATTAGGCATGGAGGCCGCCGCGTTGCCAGCCGAGCATGCCCAAGGCAATGCCGACGGCAGCGTCGATACAGATCTGATCTGGGAACAGCTTTCCACCTGCTACGATCCCGAAATTCCGATCAACATCGTCGAACTGGGGTTGATCTATCGCTGCGAGGTCAAGACTGGAGAAGGCGGTGGCCACCGCGTCGAGATCGATCTGACGCTCACTGCTCCGGGTTGCGGCATGGGTCCTTTCCTGGTCGATGACGTGCGTTCCAAGGTCGCCCAGATACCGAACGTCAGCGATGTCGATATCGAACTGGTCTTCGACCCGCCGTGGAATCAGGACATGATGTCCGAGGCGGCCCGCCTCGAAACGGGCATGTACTGACGCAGTCCGTTTACGACTCGCACTAACGGCGGCGTCTTACGGGGATCCCGAGATTTCTCGCTGAGGCGCCGCTAAAACCACTTGGAACAATGGTTTTTAGCCCCTTTTATCAGTATAATGGCGCCCGTTTTTAAGTGCTTTATCAAGAAGTTAGGGAGCAGCTCGGCATGGCCTTAGAACGCACGCTATCCATCATCAAACCCGGTGCGGTGCGTGACAATCACATCGGCGGGATCGTCGCCAAATTCGAGGCCGTCGGCCTGGGTGTGATTGCCTCGAAAATGATCCGCATGAGCGACGCCCAGGCCGGTGAGTTCTACGACGTGCATCGCGACAAGCCGTTTTTCGGCGAACTCGTCGAGTTCATGACCTGTGGACCGGTGGTAGTCCAGGTCCTGGAAGGCGAGAGTGCCATCCAGGCCAACCGCGACGTGATGGGCGCGACCAATCCCGCCCATGCGGCGCCGGGCACCATCCGTGCGGACTTCGCCACCAGCATCACCGAGAACGCGGTACACGGGTCCGACGGTCCGGACACCGCCCGCACCGAAATCAGCTTCTTCTTCAAGGATAGCGAGATCTTCTCGCGCAGCTGATCCCATGCCCGCCACCGCGCCCGTCAATCTGCTCGACTTCGATGCCGCCGGTCTCACCGCTTATTTCGAAAGCATAGGCGAGCGCGGCTTTCG
>JANLSI010000123.1:0-8916 GCA_031362345.1 Pseudomonadota bacterium | reverse complement strand
TCGAGAGCACGCCGGGCAAGGGCAGCCGTTTCCGCTGCGACTTCCCCTTGAGCGAGGTGGTGGATGCGCGCGCCGAGCCCGCCGCGCTGGAGGTGCAACGCGACGCGGGCTGACACGCCGCGCCGAACTACTCCGCGCTGTCGCGCCGCAGTTCCTGCTGGACTTGCTCGAGCGCGACGTGGCGTACGTCCTTGCCTTCGACAAGATAGATGACGTTCTCACAGATGTTGCGCGCATGGTCGCCGATGCGCTCAAAGGCGCGCACCGACAAGACCGCGTCCAAGACCCGCGTGATGGAACGCGGGTCTTCCATCATGTAGGTGATGAGGAAGCGCATGATGGCGTCGGTCTCGGTGTCGATTTCGCGATCTTCCTGCGCAATCTTGAAGGCCGATTCGGAATCCATGCGCGCGAACGCGTCGAGCGCCCCGCGCACCATGCGGCGCACGTGGTGGCCCATGGACAACATGCCCAGATAGTAGGAGCTGATACCACCTGAGCCGCGCAGGTTCAACACCAGGCGCGCGATCTTTTCGGCCTCGTCGCCAATGCGTTCCAGATCGGTGATGGTCTTGCTGACCGACAGCACCAGGCGCAGATCGGTGGCGGCCGGCTGACGGCGCAGCAGGATTTCGGTGCAGTCGTCGTCAATTTCGATTTCCAGCGCGTTGACCTTGAAATCGTTGACCGCGACGTATTCCGCTTCGTCGAAGTCACCGCGCGCGAAGCATTCCAGGACTTTGTGAATATGCTCCTCGACCAAGCCGCCCATGGCCAGCACCTTGGAGCGGATATCTTCCAGTTCTTTGTCGAACTGGTGGGAAATATGATGGGTCAGGCGCGACATGGTCATGGCTGGCGGTCTCCCGTGGCGACGCTTACCACGCTGGCTGATGCGTTTGTCGATGCGCCTGCGATCATTAGCGGCCGGGCCCGTGCTCAGCCATAACGGCCGGTGATGTAGTCTTCGGTCTGTTTGCGGCGCGGCGTCGTGAAAACCGTCTTGGTCTTACCAAATTCGATCAGGTCACCCATGTACATGAAGGCGGTGAAATCCGAGACGCGCGCCGCCTGCTGCATATTATGGGTGACGATGACGATGGTGTAGTCCTGCTTGAGTTCGTAGATCAATTCCTCGATTTTGAGCGTCGAGATCGGATCCAGTGCCGAGGCCGGCTCGTCGAGCAGCAACACCTCGGGCTCGATGGCGATGGCACGCGCAATGACCAGGCGCTGCTGCTGGCCGCCCGACAGGCCGAGCGCGCTGTCATGCACCCGATCCTTCACTTCGTCCCACAGTGCGGCTGCGCGCAATGCGCCTTCGACGGCCTTGTCCAGCACCCTGCGGCTTTTGACGCCCTGAATACGCAGGCCATAGGCGACGTTCTCGTAGATCGACTTCGGAAACGGGTTCGGCTTCTGAAACACCATGCCGACGCGGCGGCGCAGGGTCGAGACATTGACCCCTGGTGCGAAGATATTCTGGCCGTCGAGCAGCACCTCGCCTTCGACCCGCACGCCGTCGATGAGGTCATTCATACGGTTGAAACAACGCAGGAGTGTCGACTTGCCGCAGCCGCTGGGACCGATGAAGGCCGTCACGAAGCGTTCGGGAATGGTGAGATTAATGTCGCGCAAGGCCTGCTTCTGACCGTAATAGAGGTTCAGGCCCTTAACCTGCAGGCAGTCGCGGGGCTCGGCCGGCCGCTCGGGCGCGACCTCGTCCTTGCGCAACGCAGCCTTGATATCCACACCGTGACTCGGCGCGGGTGTGTCTGGGGCCGGCTGTCCCTGCATGGAGTCGACTTCACGTTCAGGTTTCGGCTGCATTGTACTTTTCTCGAAGCCGGTTGCGAATGGTGATGGCAGCAAGGTTGAGGGTGACGATGATTAGCACCAACAACAGCGACGTCGCAAACACCAGCGGGCGCGCGGCCTCGACATTGGGGCTCTGAAAGCCGACGTCAAAGATATGAAAACCGAGATGCATGAATTTGCGGTCGAGGTGCAAGAAGGGCAGATTGCCATCCAGCGGCAGGGTCGGTGCGAGCTTCACCACACCGACCATCATCAGCGGTGCCACTTCACCGGCGGCGCGTGCCACCGCCAGGATGAGACCGGTCATCATGGCCGGTGTCGCCATCGGCATCACGGTCCGCCACAGGGTCTCGGCCTTGGTCGCGCCGAGCGCGAGACTGCCCTCGCGGATGCTGCGCGGAATGCGCGCGAGGCCTTCCTCGGTCGAGACTATCACCACCGGCACAGTCAGCAGCGCCAGGGTCAACGAGGACCACAACAAGCCAGGCGTGCCGAAAGTCGGCGCCGGCAGCGCCTCGGGGAAGAAGGCCTGGTCGATGGAGCCGCCGACCAGGTAGACGAAAAAGCCCAGACCGAACACGCCGTAGACCACCGAGGGCACACCGGCCAGGTTGTTGACCGCGATGCGGATGATGCGGGTGGTGAGGCCTTGATGAGCGTATTCGCGTAGATAGACTGCGGCGATCACACCGAAGGGTGTGACGAACACCGACATCAATAACACCATCATGACGGTGCCGAAGATGGCTGGGAACACGCCACCCTCGGTATTGGCCTCGCGCGGCTCGCTGGCAACGAACTCGCCGAGCTTGGCGAAGTAATGCTTGAGCTTGGCGGTGATCGACATAGCGTTGGGCCGATAGGCCCGCACAATGTCGTAGAAACGCACTTCGCTCGCCACACCATTGGCCGTCTCGAGCAGCAAGCTATCGCGCGCGGCCTGGTCGTTGAGGGTGGCGAGTCGTTTGCTGAGTTGCCCATAACGCGCGTTCAGCGCGTCACGCTCGGCGGCGATGTCGGCCAGCGGCGGGCCGCTGGTCACACCGGCCAATTCGAGCTTGCGAGTCTTGAGCCGCAGACGCTCAAGCCCGTAGTTGATGGCACCCATCTGGTCCTTTTCGATGTGCGCGATGTCTTCGCGCAGCCGTTCGCCGCGCGCCACACGTTTACGAATCTCGGGCCATGGACTGCCTTCGACGCTGAGCGCCTGCTCACCTTCGCGTATGCCGCGCACATAGCCGTAGAAATTGCCCCACTCGCGACGCTCGACGACGACCGCCTTGCGCGGGTATTGGATGGCATCGAAATCGGTGTCGTTGAACCACTGGAAATCAACGCCGGTCAGGTTGCGATTGCCAACCTTGAGCAGCAGACGATTGACCGTCTCCTGGCCCTTGGGCACGGCCACACCGTTATCGATGAGGCGCGCCGCGGAGACCGTTTCCTTGTCCACCACTTCACCGAGCGCATAGCCCACGTCGCCGCTAGTCAAGTGCAGGCGCGCGATATTCGAGGGCCAGAAATGGCCCATGCCGCGCACTGCGATCAGCAACAGCAGACCGAACACCATGACCAGCGAGAAGCTCACCGCGCCGGCGGTCAGCCACACGCCCGGCGAGCCGGAATGCAGCCATTGGCGCAGCGGCGGAACCGGGGTCTGCAGGGCTTGTTTGCTCACAGACTGCTGTACTTGCGACGCAGGCGCTGGCGCACCAGCTCGGCCATGGTGTTGACGATGAAGGTCACCAGGAACAAGACCATGGCGGCCAGGAACAACACCCGATAGTGGGAACTGTTGACCTCGGACTCGGGCATCTCGACCGCGATATTGGCCGACAGTGCGCGCAGGCCCTGGAACAAGCTGATATCCATGATCGGCGTGTTGCCGGTCGCCATCAACACGATCATGGTTTCGCCGACGGCGCGGCCCATGCCGATCATGATGCCGGAGAAAATGCCGGGGCTGGCGGTCAGCAGCACGACCTTGATGGCGGTCTGCCACGGCGTCGCACCGAGCGCGAGCGAGCCCATGGTCAGATGGCGCGGCACACTGAATACCGCGTCTTCACTGATCGAAAAGATGGTCGGAATAACCGCGAAGCCGATCGCAATGGCGACCACCAGCGAATTGCGCTGGTCATAACCGATGCCGTATTCGAGATTGAGCCAATGGGTCACGCTACCGTCGAAGAACAGGTCTTCGAGGGCGCGCCCGAGGGTGAAATTGGCCCAGATGGCGACGATCACCACCGGCACCAGGGCCAGCGCTTCCCAGCCATCGGGGATCAGCGCTTTGCAGCGCTGCGGCACGCGGCTCATCACTAACGAGGCGAGCAAGGTCGAGGCCGGCACGACCGGGATGCAGAGCAGCACGCCGAGCAATTCGCGCTCGACCAGCGGCGCCAGCCACAGGCCGGCAAGAAAGCCGAGGATGACGGTTGGCAGGGCCGCCATCAATTCGATCGACGGCTTGACGATGCGGCGCATCGGCGCACTCATGAAGTAGGCCGTATAAATAGCGCCCAGCACCGCCAGCGGCACGGCAAAGATCATCGAATAAATCGCCGCCTTGAGCGTACCGAAAGTCAGCGGCGTGAGACTGAATTTGGGCTCGAAGTCGCTGCTCGCCGACGACGACTGCCAGATGTACTCGGGCCGCGCCCGGTTCTCGTACCAGACCTCGCCCCACAGGGCCTTGAAAGACACTTCGGGATGGGGGTTATCGATGTCGTAGACCCGCACCTGGCCGGCCTTCGAGGCCAGCACCACGGCATCGGCGCGCGGCGCCATGCTGGCCGCGACGATGCTTTCCAGACCGCTGGCGACGGTGGTCAGGTGGCGCTCGGCGGTGGCGTGATAAAGACCGAGGTTGCCCTTGTTATCGATGGCCAGGAAGCCTTTGCGGTAATACTCCGGCGCGATGCCCGTGACGCCGGCCGGCAGCGACTCGAACTTACGCACACGCTTCAACTGCGCGTTATTGTGCTGGTCGCGAACCGGGAACCATTGGCTGAGATGGCCGAGGTCGTCGCCGATGACGAGCGATATCCCGCCGGACAGAAAACTCATGGCGGTGATGTGCTGGGCTGCGCCAATCACGCTGGCGCGATCGATCAACAGTGGCTTATTTTTTTTGCGCACATCGAAATAACTCAACACGCCGTCGCTGCCTGCCAAAAACAGCTCGCGCTGGTCACTGTCGAGGGCGAGATGGGTGACCTGGGCACCCTCGATGTCGAGTTCGGTGCGCGTGACCTCGACGGTGCTGGACTCGTCGAGTAAGGAAGTCTGTTTGACCGCGTTGACCAGCACCACCTTGCCCTGCGCACTGACCACCACCACTGTCGCTTCTTGCTCGGAACTCTGGCCGGTGATCAGACGCACGGCATCGCCTGGCGCGGTGGCGCGCAGGGCGTCAGCACCAAGCGGATAACCGAGCTTGGGGGTAATGACGCGCTGCTGCGCGTCGAAGCGGACTTCGAAGGTGACTCGACCGATCACCACTTTGCCGTCAGCAGTGCCGGCCACCAACACCTGACTGACCGGGTCACCCGCCGCCACCGCAGTGACCTTGCCGGCGCCGGCCGCAACCAGCTCGCCGCGGGCAAGGCTGCTGCCGTCGCTGGCCTTGAAGAACTGATAATGGCCGTCGGGCGCGACCGTGAAGCCGGTCTCGGCGTACTCGTCGAGCCCCACCAGCGCGGCGGGCGCTGGCGCCTGGTCGAAACTCGCGTGGGGCTTAACCGTCGCGTCCTTGAACAGTGGTAGCACAACGTAAAGCAGGTAAAAGAAAATCAGCAGAATGGCAACGAGGACAGCAATGCCGCCGAAGGCCATGACGGCCGCGAACAGCCGGTCCTTGAGCAGCCGCCAGCCCTCGCGCGATGACAGATCAGCGCGATTCGAGGATGTCACGTCAGGCCCTTGAGGGCGGATGCAGGCAGGGGCCCGCAGTCACGGCGGCGCGCAGGCGAGGCGCCTGAGCGTCGGTACTCGGGATGCTGTGACATAGAAAAGCCGCTTGCTCGCGGGTTGGACCCGGCAGGTCCAATTGTTAGGGCGCTTTATTACGTGACGGTGAATCCACCTAGCGCAAGCGCCGGGTCAGGTCACTTTTCGGCGGCAATGTAGCAGATCCAGCCGGCGTCGGGATCAGCCACCTCGACCGGCGTGAAATCACTGCTGCCGGACTGTTCCTGCTCGTCCCAGCCCTGCCAGTAGACTGTGGTGCGGATGAAGCCGGCCTCGGCCAGCAGTTCGCGGATTTCCGGCAGGGTCCACAACCGCCATTCGTAGGTAAAGGCCTGCTTGAGACGCGACCCATCGGGGAAGCTGAAATGGATATGGCAGACGAATTCGCCGTTGATCGGGTTGTAGCTGGCGTGTTCCCAGGTGTAGGTGAAGCGCTTGTATTCGGTATGCTCTTTCAGCACCTGGAAGGACTCGTAGCCGCCGAAGCAATCGAGGAAGAACACCCCGTTATCGGTCAGATTGGCGCGCGCGCGTTTGAAATAGTCACGCAACTTCACCCGTTCGCGGAACAGCCAGTAGCTGAAATTCATCGCCAGCAGGATTTCGACCTGCTCGCCGCTGGTCTTGCACACATCCCCCTCGATGACGGTCAAGCGGCGACGCTGTGAGGGCGTGAGGCCCGCCACGTGATGCGCCTTGCCCCAGCCTAGTACTTCGGCGTCGAGGTCAACACCGACGGCGCGGTTGCCTGGCCGCCGTCGCACCCACTCGCAGGAGGTATTGGCGGTACCGCAGAAGTCTTCGCGCAAGGTGCTGGCGCGATGACCGCGCAGGCGCTTGAACTCGCTATCGACGAAGTCGATCTCGTGTTCGACGCATTGCACGGCGGCCTCGTAGAGCGCGTGGCGATCGGCGCGTTCGGCCATGGTTGCTTGACCTGGCCGCGCGGAGCGGGGAGTTTTCTTGCCCGTTTTTTTGGCCATAATCAGATGCGGCTGGTGCGCGCTTGCAGTGCTATGGATGGGCGGGCGATGATAATGACTCGACCGTCAAATTGCACCCCGACTGACCCACTGCTCACCGTGAAGCGTGCTCCATCCCCATCTCCTCTGGACGCGAACGCGCTGACGATCGGCGACCCCGAACTCTACATCAATCGCGAGCTGAGCTTGCTGGAGTTCAACCGGCGCGTGCTGGAACAGGCCAAGGACGACAGCAATCCACTGCTTGAGCGGCTCAAGTTCCTGTGCATCGCGAGCAGCAACCTCGACGAGTTCTTCGAAATTCGCGTCGCCGGTCTCAAGGAGCAGGTGGCCTTTGGCGCCGGCCAGGCCGGGCCCGATCAAATGTCGCTGCCCGAACAGCTGCGCGCCATCAGTAGTGGCGCCCATGGGCTGGTCGCCGAGCAATACCGGGTCTTGAACGAGGTGATGTTGCCGGCACTGGCCGACGAAAATATTCATTTTTTAAAACGCGGCGAATGGAACACCCGCCAGGCGGCGTGGGTGCGGCGCTACTACAATCGCGAACTGTTGCCGATGCTGAGCCCCATCGGGCTCGATCCCTCGCACCCGTTTCCGCGCATCCTGAACAAGAGTCTCAATTTCCTGATCTCGCTCGAAGGCACCGACGCCTTCGGCCGCAACAGCGTCATCGCGATCGTGCAAGCGCCGCGCTCGCTGCCGCGCATCATCAATATTCCCGAGGAATTCGCCAACGGCCCCCACGAGTTCGTCTTCCTGTCGTCGATCATCCACGCCCATGTCGACGACATCTTCCCCGGCATGGAGGTCAAGGGTTGCTATCAGTTCCGCGTCACGCGCAATAGCGATCTGTTCGTTGATGACGAAGAAGTCGAAGATCTGCTGCAGGCCTTGGAAGGCGAGCTGCACCAGCGCCGCTTCGGCGACGCCGTGCGTCTGGAAGTGGCGGCCGAATGCCCGGCGCAGATGGTGTCATTGCTGCGCCAGGAATTCGATCTGCAGGACCCTGACATCTTCAGCTGCAACGGCCCGGTCAATCTCACCCGCCTCATGGCGGTGTTCGATATGATCGAGCGGCCTGATCTCAAGTTTCCCGCCTTCATTCCCGGTCGGCCGGCGCGCCTGCCCCAGGGCAGCGACGTGTTTGACGTGATTCGGCGTGGCGACCTGCTCTTACACCATCCCTTCCAGTCCTTCGCGCCGATCACAGATTTTCTCTACCAGGCAGCGCGCGATCCGGCGGTACTCGTGATCCGTCAAACGCTCTACCGCACTGGCCCCGATTCGCCGGTAGTGGAAGCCTTGCTTGAGGCGGCACGCAAGGGCAAAGAAGTGACGGTCGTCATTGAGCTTAAGGCGCGTTTCGACGAAGAGGCCAATATCGAGCTTGCGACCCGGCTGCAAGAGGCTGGCGCCCACGTGGTGTATGGCATCGTCGGCCACAAGACCCACGCCAAGATGATTCTAGTGGTGCGCCGCGAGGGCAAGCTGCTGCGCCGTTATGTGCATCTCGGCACCGGCAACTACCATCCGCGCACCGCGCGCCTGTATACCGACTACGGTCTGTTCACCTGCGACAACACCATCGGTGTCGATGTACAGAAAATCTTCCACATGCTGACCGCGCCCGGCCGCGCCGGCAAACTGAAGAAGCTGCTGCAATCGCCGTTCACCATGCACAGCACCATCCTCGAACTCATCCAGCGCGAGACGCGGCGTGCCCGCGCGGGTCTGCCGGCCCGCATCATCGCCAAGATGAACGCGCTATCCGAAGTGCAGACTATCAATGCGCTCTACGAGGCCTCCCAGGCGGGTGTCAAGATTGAACTGATCATTCGCGGTGTATGCGCGCTGCGGCCGGGTCTGGTCGGCATGTCGGAGAACATCCGGGTGCGTTCCATCGTCGGCCGCTTCCTCGAACACGCCCGCGTGTTCTATTTCCACAACGACGGCGAGGACGAGATCTATCTGTCCAGCGGCGACTGGATGGGGCGCAACTTCTTCAATCGCATCGAGACCTGCTTCCGGGTCGAAGACAAGCGGCTGCACCAGCGCATCTTGAAGGAATGCATGAACAACTACCTGGCCGACAACACCCGCGCCTGGCTGTTGCGCAGCGATGGTGCCTATGCGCGGCTCAAAC
>JANLSI010000416.1:0-2736 GCA_031362345.1 Pseudomonadota bacterium | reverse complement strand
CTCGACGCGACGAATGACCTCTAAGCAGGTGTTCTTGAACTCCGTCACTGAAATGGCCATGTCGGTATTCTAAGTGGCCACTTAGCGCTGGACAAGCAGCATTCGTCGAGCGGGTTCGCATTGGGCGGCCGCAGCCGTTTGAGCCCGGCAAGCACTGGCTCTTCATCGCCGACGACGCGGAAGCACCGATTGAGCGCGGCGTATTCGAGGCGCGATTGGTTCGCTCGCATAACGACCTGTTTGCCCACCGGCGCACGTTCGAGAGTGTAGGACTCCAGTAGCTGCGGCCCGGCATCACCTCGGATCACAAATGCCAGCTTCCAGGCCAGGTTGAATGCGTCCTGGATGCAGGTGTTCGAACCCAGTCCACTCGACGGCGGATGCCGATGCACGGCGTCGCCACCGCACAAGACTCGACCGACAGAGTAGGTTGTCGCATAGGCTTGATTGACGTACCAGACCGAGGTCGAGCGTATCGAGATCTCCAGATCAGGGTCGCCCACCATGACACGGATCTTGGCGCTGACGGATGCAGCAGACATATCCGGATCGCCCTTGGCCAGATCGAATCCCCAGCCCGAGATCCATTGATGCCACGGCTTGATGGCTCGCAACAGGCCCATGCCGATTTCGCCGAACAGCGCGCCTGAAGTCACGATCCAGTAGAGGATGCTCGGACGATGCTGGACATAGCGGGCCAGGTCGGCGTCGAAGAGCGTGTACACGGTGCCAGCGCGAGCGTGCTCGCCTTCGATCTTCAATCCGAGCTGATCGACGATAGTCGAGCGCGCACCGTCGGCGCCGATCAAGTACTTGGCCCTGAGTTCGAATTGCCGCTCTGAGATCCGATCGCGAAGGACGACCGTCACGCCGCTCGCGTCCTGTGCGTGTGAAAGGTACTCCGTGTTGAACAGCAGGCGCGCTCCGCGCTCTGCCGCAGATGTCAGCAGAACCGGCTCCATGGAAGTCTGCGGAATGTCCATCATTGGACAGGGACTCCCTTGCAGATAGTCACCATGCCGCTCGTCGCCTGTACCCCAGGTGCGCAGCCGAGCAATCTCTTCACCGGCGAGGCTGGTCGTGAAGAGCGTGTCACCCATCATGTCCCACGGCGTCGCGTACCTGGCGACTTCCGCCTCGACGCCGAGATCCCTAAGCACTTCCATGGTCCGCTGATTAGTGATGTGCGCGCGTGGGGTATTGGCGGTCCAGTTGTAATAGGTCGCCACCGTGACCTGGACACCGTAGGTGGCCAATGCCAACGCGGCAGTGGCACCTGTCGGGCCGCTACCGATCACCACGACGTCGGTGTCGAATTCCTTTGCACTCATTACTTTTCTCTTTCCATCCGCAGCGTAATTGGCGCGGCTTTTCCCCTAGGCGCAGAACGCCATTGGGCGGCGACTTGGGTCGCTTCGGGAACTAGTTTGCCTAGTTAGCCTTGGTCTGTCGCCGCACTCACGAGCAGCACGAACGCTGCCGCGCAGGTCACGGCGGAGATGAGGAAGATGGTTGGAAAGCTGGTGGCGATGACGACGTAGCCCAACAGGTAGCTGCCGGCCGCAAAACCGACATTGAACGCGCCGTTGTAAGCCGCCATGGCCTTGCCGCGCTCGCTTTCCAACGCGAAATCGACCGCCACCGCGTTCAGGGCGGGAAAGAATATGCCGTGGGCAATCCCGAGCAGGCCGCCGCTCAGCAGCAGGCCCAGTGTCGGCAACCAGATCAATGACAAGGGCGCGGCAACGTAGAGCAAGAGCGTGGCCTGCGCCACACGCATACGGCCGAAGCGATCGGCGATGCCGCCGATGCCCACGCGTACCACCATCGCGCACCCCGCGAACGCCACAAGAAACGTCGATACCCGCTCGAAGCCACTGGCCAGCGCCCACGGTTGATAGAAGGTGAACACCGAGCCGAAAGTCCAACCGACCATCACGGTGACGATGAGCACGCGTTTGAGCCCCGGTCGCCGTACGAGTTCGACCATGGTGGTGGTCTCTGCCCGGGCCTGCGGCCGGTGCTGTTCGCGCAGGAAGCGCGCGAGCAAGGCCGCGAACAAGGCGGCGACCACCGTTGCGCCGAACACGGCCTGCCAGCCGAACAGGTGGGCGCCCCATTCCGCGAGCGCAGGGCCGAGCGCGTTGGTCGAGATCATGATCGCGCCGAAGACGCCGATGGCCTGGCCCATGCGCGCCTTGGGAGCGATGTCGGTCGCGAGGGTGGACAAGGCCAGGTAGAACAGCGGCCAGGCCAAGCCTTGCAGCAGGCGCAGCGCCCACAGTAGCGGTCCAACGCGGTCGACCACCAGGAACCCGGCGCTCGCGCCGGCAAAAAGCAGCGCACCGAGGCAGACGAACAGCCGACGTCCAAGACGATCGATTTGCACACCAGCGAAGGGCATGCAAATGACCGAGGCCAGCAGTGACACGCCGCTGAGACCGCCGATGGTGGCGGCGTCGGCCGCCAGTTCGACCGAGAGAAACTTCGGCAACAGGAAGTAGGTTGAAAATGACAGGCCGATGATCGCCGTCGTTACCAACAGCAGGACGAACTGCGGGGTCAATAAGGGCTCGGGGTCTCTATTCAACGAATTGAGCGTCCAAAAATAAGGGGACAGATCACGAAATCCGTCCCCGCATGACCGCCTACTGCGGCAAGGTTCAGGTCCCTGGCTCGCGCGTTCGAACGCGATTACGCGGCGAGCCAGGGTCGCGCAATGAACTCAAGGTACCC
>JANLSI010000376.1:0-4840 GCA_031362345.1 Pseudomonadota bacterium | reverse complement strand
GATCCTGGCCGGGCTGTTCGTGATCCATAACCATGTGCTGGTCTATGTCCTCGGTGGCGCCTTCTATCTCAGCGCCTATTACGCCATCGTCGCCGCCGAGGAAGACTATCTACGCGCTAAGTTCGGCGCCGAATTCGACGCCTATTGCCAACAAGTGCCACGCTGGAACATGCGCTGGAGCGGTCTCGCCACCACCCTGTCGTCGATGGAGATGAACTGGAAGCGCATGGTGCAGAAGGACTATGGCACGGCCTATTTCTGGATGGCGGGCGCCGCCTTGCTGTTGACTATCGAGCGCCTGCGCGCCGCCAGCACCGGCTATATCGACGCAGACGTGAGCGCGCCGCTGGCGGGGTTGGCGGGGTTGACGGCCTTGTTCTTCGTCGTCTGGCGCCTCAAGCGCGCGCGTTACTTCCAGACCAGCAATGGCTGAAGACACCACCCACAGCCAAGGGCCGGTAGAACTGCTGCGCGAACGCGGCCGCCACACGCGCTGGTTCGCACTCGCTGTGTTCACCCTATTCCTGTTCGCCGAGCCCCTCGCCGCGCGTCACCTCGCGATGGAACGGGCCATGGTCGCGCTGGGCAATCTGTTGATCGTGGGCGGCGGTCTGATGCGGGTCTATTGCGCGCTGTTCATCGGCGGCTGGAAGAATCAGCGTCTGGCTGCGGTCGGGCCCTATGCACTGGTGCGCAATCCGCTCTATCTCGGCTCCTTGCTGGCGACGCTGGGCGTGGGCCTGGTCACCGCCAGCCTCACACTGAGCGCCGTGCTGTTCGGTTTCATCATGGCCTATTACAGCCGCACGGTGGCGCGCGAAGAGGCCTATCTCGAACAGCAATTCGGCGCGGAATATCTCGCCTACCAACGCGCCGTACCACGCTGGCTGCCGCAGGCGGGTGCGCGCCTGGTGTTGCCGCCCGAAGTCACTGTCAAGCCGCGTTATGTGTTGAACGGCATACGCGACATCGCCCTCGTCATCCTCGCCTATCCGCTGTGCGAACTGGTGCGGGTTGCGCACCTGGGCGGCTGGCTGCCGAGTTTTTATCGGCTGTGGTAGGGCGCGCGTAGCTTGCGCATCGACGACAAATAAGCATCAACCCAGGAGTATCCATCGTGTCAGCCCACATCCTGCCCTCCGACACCCAACTCGACTACGTCAGCATCGCGACGGCTCGCGAGATGAGCGGCCTGCGCTTGGTGCTCGGTCAGTACACCATTCCCGGCCCATGGCGCGAAGCCTGCAAAGGTCTCTTCCATGTCAAAGGGCTTGCCTACACCCGCGTCGTGACCGCCGATGCCGGCAAACCGGATCTGGCTATCGGCATGGGTGGTTCCCAGAGCGAATTGATGGCCTGGACCGGCCAGTCCAGCGCACCGGTCGCCATCTGGAACGACGAACGTCCGCGTTCGAGCTGGATAGATCAGATCAATCTCGCCGAGCGCCTCAAGCCCGAACCAGCGCTGCTGCCATCCACTATTTCCGATCGCATCGCGATGTTCGGACTCATCAACGAACTGGCCGGCGAGAACGGCATCGCCTGGGAAAAGCGGCTATTGATGGTGCACGGCCCCTTGTCGACCATGGCGCCGGGTGCTGAAGGTCGCGCCTTCTTTGCACACCTCGGCGCCAAATACGGCTATACGCCGGCCGCAGCTGCGGCCGCCGCGCAACGCATCGTCGCCATCCTGAATACTTTCGATGCCCAACTCGCGAACCAAAAGCGCGCCGGCCGCCAGTATCTGGTCGGCGAGCGCTTCTCGGCGGTGGATATCTACTGGGCGACTTTCTGCGGACTTATCGACCCGATGCCGGCCGAGCGCTGCCCGATGGCGACGTCCTTTCGCGGCGGCGCCTATGGCAACGACAATCCCGACGTCGCGCGTGCCCTCACCCCCGCCCTACTCGCCCATCGCGATAAGGTCTACGAGCAGCACCTAGAACTGCCCATCGCGTTCTAACCACTGGGCATTGCTGCCGAGATGAACATCGGCTGCTGGCCGAGGTCACAGCTGAGGTCGAGGCCTCGGCCTGGTCCATCAACCGCGCTGCGGCTGCTCCAGGAAGCAGCCCTGCGGCCGCTACGCCAGTCTTAGCCAGGAACCCGAACTAACGGATTCTTAATCCAAATTTGTGTATCCTGCGCGCCATTTCACTCAACACGCTCCGCACCACGCATGCCACCAGTGACGCTCGTTTCCAACGGTCTTCTGCTACCCGATTCCGCCGACTACGTCGGCCCGCTGCGCCCTTCGCCCTTGAGCGCCCTAGCCGATGGCAGCGCCTGCGCCCAACTCGCCGCCCAGGGTTATGTGTACTTGCGCGCACTGCTGCCGCGCGAGCAGGTGTTGGCGATGCGTGAGCGCTATTTCGCGCGTTTCCCGGCGAGCTTTGTGCAACAGGGCGACCGCCGCCGCGCGGCGTTCTCGGGCCAAGAGCCGCAGGGACTGCCGCCCCATGGCACCCGCGGTCATCCCGCTTACGACTTTGTGCGTCTGCCCGAATTCAGCGAATTCGCCGAAGATGCGCTGCTCCGCGGCGCAGCGGAATCGGCCCTTGGCGGGCCCGCCGAGCGGCTACGGCGCACGCCCATCCGCCATTTCGTGCCCGGCCGACCGGCCTCGTCCCGCGCCCATATCGATGGCACGTATGTGCAAGCCGATGCGCGCGATATCGTCACGCTGTGGGTGCCACTCGGCGATTGCCCGATCGAAAACGGTGGCCTGGTCTACCTCGAGGATTCCCATCAGGAAGACAGCATTTCGCAACGCACACGCGAGCTGGCGCCCCACGATCGTCCCGGCGACCGCCGCCCTTTAACCCATGATCTGAAATGGATGGCAGAGCACACCCGCCGGCGCTGGCTGATCACCGACTACGCGGCCGGCGACGTGGTCATCCACTCACCGCTGATCGTGCATGCCTCGCTGGATTGCCTTAGCGAAGAAATGCGCCTGTCGACCGACATCCGCTACCGGCGCCGAGGCACTCACTACGATCCACGCTGGTGCGGCGACTGGGCGGCGGACGACACTTTCTAAGACCCTGCTGGAAACGCCCTGCGCGCTCGCCGCGGGCGGGCGAGATTGCTTTGCGGGTGGGTAGGTTCTACCGTTACGCGCCCCTGCAGTGGAACCCCTATGACCGGCCTGTCCGTGATCACATTAACGCTGCTCATCCCTGTCATGAGCGGCTCGATCTTCAGCCTGCTCACGGTCTTAACCGCGTGGCGCTTCTACGCGCGGCGAGCGCCGGCGCTCGCCACAGCGCTGCCGCCGGTCACGGTACTGAAACCGATCTACGGCCTCGACCGCGATCTGGAAAGCGGCCTGTTGAGTTTCTGCACCCAGGACTATCCGGACTTTCAGCTGGTGATGTCGCTGCAACGTCGCGACGATCCGGCCTTGCCGCTGCTGCGCAAACTCGAAGCACAATATCCCGAGCGCGTGACCGTGGTCATCGGCGAGAGCCCGCCCAGCGTCAACGGCAAGGTGCAGAACATGGTCATCGGCCTGAGCGCCGCGCGCCACCAACTACTGGTGGTGAGCGACAGCGATGTCCACGCGCCGCAGCACTATCTGCGCACCATGGTGCCGCCGCTGGCTGACCCCAGATTCGGCTATGTGTGCAGCCTGTATCGCATCCGTGGCGCACGCAATCTGGCGGAGCGCCTTGATCAACTGTCGATCAATGCCGACTTCATGCCGAGCGTGATCTTCACTTATATGACGCGCGCCGCGATCTTCTGCCTGGGCGCGTCCATCGCCTTTCGGCGCTCTGATCTCGAGGCGGTCGGCGGCATGGCGGCTTTCGCCGACTATCTGGTCGAGGATCACGAGCTGGGTCGGCGTCTGCACGAGCGCGGTCTCGACGTGCGCCTGGTGCCGATAACCGTCGATCTGGCACCGGACTACGCCAGCTTAGCCGCCTGGTGGCGTCATCAGGTGTATTGGGATCAGAACACCCGCGCCGCCAACCTGCCGGGTTTCGCGCTGACCATCCTGACCCGCGCCGTGCCCTTTGCCCTGCTCTATGCCCTGGCCAGTGGTCTGTCCACAGTTTCGCTCGTGCTATTGGCAGCGACCGTCGCCATCCGTGTCGGCAGCGCGGCAGCCATCGCGGCCATACAGGGCGACGGCGAAACGCTAGGCGCCCTACCGTGGCTACCGCTGCGCGATCTGCTGGCGCTGGTGTCGTGGGCCCTCGCCCTGTCGCGCAATACTTTCGAGTGGCGCGGCCATATCTTCAGGCTCACGCGCGGCGGACGCATCGTGCCGCGCGACGAAGCGGCGTGAAACTCGGATCGGTGCTGGCGCTGGTCGCCGGCCTGGTCCTGCTCGGTCTGGTCATCGCCCATAGCGATCTAGGCCAGGTTGCGCAGCTGCTAGCGAATCTGTCGTGGACCGGCGCGCTGTGGGTGATGGCGCTCTTCACCGTGGCCTGGGGCGCCGAGATCCTGGCCTGGGCCTTGACCTTCACGCAGCGTCGCGCACGCGGTGCGTGGCTAGGGCACCTGTGGCTGGTCAATATGGTCGGCGAAGCTATGAATGTGGTGATGCCCTTCGGCTCGCTGGGCGGCGAACCGGTCAAGGCCTGGCTGCTCAAGCGCCATTATGCAGTCGCCTATCGCGAAGCGGCCGCGACCTTGGTATTGATGCAGACCCTGCTGGCCCTCGCCGAGGCCTTGTTCGTCGCCGTCGGCGCATTGCTCGCCGCTGCGCTCGGCATTTTGCCGCCGTCCATCGAACATCTGTTGAGCGGCGCGGCGCTGGTCTTGGTGGTGTTGATGGCGCTCACCCTGATCGGCCTGCATCAACGTTGGTTGCAGTATTCGATGG
>JANLSI010000117.1:0-8882 GCA_031362345.1 Pseudomonadota bacterium | reverse complement strand
AAAACCTCACGAATGTGATCGGGCCGGCTATTGAGCCCCATCATCTCGCCCTTGTCGTTGATGTCGAATCCGAACTTCGTGCAGATCAGCACCTGATCACGCACCGGCGCCAATGCCTCGCCGACCAAGTCCTCGTTGGTCCATGGTCCATAAGCCTCGGCCGTGTCAAACAAGGTCACTCCGCGTTCGACGGCCGTTCGTATGACCTTAAGCGCTTCGCGACGGTCATGGGCCGGGCCGAGGCCGAAGCTCAGTCCCATGCAGCCGAGCCCGATGGCCGAGACCTCCAAGCCGCTGCGGCCAAGTTGACGATTCTGCATGGTCTAGTCTCCTGGTATGGCGACGACCCGACCTAACGGCGGGTTGGTGGGATTGACCTCGGTCAACGATATTGCTCCTGCCCGGTTCCCCTCGCGCCCTGCACCTCGATCTTTGCGGCCGCGCTATGGATCTCGCGAAGATCGTCTGGCGTAAGTTCGATGGTGGCGGCGCCCAGGTTTTCCTCCAGACGATGCATTTTCCGCGTGCCGGGGATCGGCACTATCCAAGGCTGCTGCGCCAGCAGCCAAGCGAGCGCGATCTGGGCGGGCGTGGCGTGCTTGCTCGCCGCAATGTCGGAAAGCAAATCGACGAGGGGTTGGTTGGCGGCCATAGCCGCAGGCGTGAAACGCGGGAAGCGGCTGCGCGCGTCGGAGCTCTCGAAGGCCGTGCCGGCCGCGATCTTGCCCGTCAGGAAGCCTTGTCCGAGCGGACTCCATGGCACGAAACCGATGCCGAGCTCTGCGCAGGTCGGCAGCACCTCGGCTTCCGGATCGCGCGCCCACAGCGAGTATTCGCTCTGCACGGCGGCGACGGTTTGCACCCCATGGGCTCGCCGGATGGTTTGCGCGCCGGCCTCGGACAATCCGAAATACTTCACTTTGCCGTCCTCGATCAGCTGCTTGACTGTGCCCGCCACGTCTTCGATCGGTACTTGAGGGTCTACGCGATGCTGATAGAGCAGGTCGATGCAGTCGGTCCTGAGCCGCTTGAGCGATGCCTCGACAACCGATTTGATGTGCGCTGGGCGACTGTTGAATCCCCGCCGCTCGCGGGTCACCGGGTCAACATCGAAACCGAACTTGCTTGCGATCACCACCTGGTCGCGCATGGGGGCAAGCGCTTCGCCGAGCAACTCTTCGTTGGCGAACGGACCATAAACCTCGGCGGTATCGAAGAAGGTCACGCCACGCTCCACGGCCGAGCGAATCACGGCGATCATGTCTTGCCGGTCTCCTGGTTCGCCATAGTTCGCGCTCATGCCCATGCAGCCCAATCCGAGGGCCGAAACCGCTAGACCGCTACGGCCCAGTTGACGCTGTTGCATGGTCATTTCTCCTGCTTGAATGGGGCACCTGTCGCGTGGCGGGCGAACACCGCTGATTTTCACACGGGGCTGAGGTGACAGCCGAATGGCTCTGACGACCACACTGACAGAGAGCCAGTTTAGGGGCTGGGTCGTGCCGTGATTAGACGATAAAATACGAATACACTTATCTTTGAGGTTCATGAATGCAACGCAGCGAACTCGGCGACTTGGCCGCGTTTCTGGTCGTCGCTGAAGAACGCAGCTTCACGCGTGCGGCGGCCAAGCTCGGCACATCTCAATCGTCACTTAGTTATACCGTCCGGCGCCTGGAGACGCGTCTGGGCCTGCGGCTTTTGACGCGCAGCACGCGCAGCGTTACGCCCACTGAAGCGGGCGAGCGACTCGTCGAGACTCTGCGCCCGGCGCTCGATGACATCGACGCCAAGCTCGCCGCGCTCAGTGAACTGCGCGAGAAACCAGCGGGCACCATCCGCATCACGGCCAACCCTCACTCCGCCGAAACAGTGCTCTGGCCAGTGCTAGCGCGGATGCTGCCGCAGTTTCCCGACATCAAAGTCGAGATTTCGCTCGACGCTACACTTACCGACATCGTAGCCAAGCGCTTTGACGCAGGTGTTCGCCTAGGCGAACAAGTGGCCAAGGACATGATTGCAGTTCGCATCGGACCGAATATGCGCATGGCCGTAGTGGCCTCGCCGTCCTATTTCGCCGATCACAAAATGCCAGAAACGCCACGCGACCTCACCGGTCACCCATGCATCAACCTGCGTCTTCCGACCTTGGGCGGACTGTGTGCTTGGGAGTTTGAAAAGGACGGCCGCGAACTGAACGTGCGCGTTGACGGCCAGCTGGTGTTTAACGAAATGAACATGATCCTGAAGGCTGCGACGGCGGGGTTCGGCTTGGCCTATGTACTGGACGACAAGGTAGTGAGCATGATTGCCGAGGGCCAACTGGTGCGCTTGCTCGCCGACTGGTGCCCGTCATTTGCGGGCTACCATCTCTATTATCCAAGCCGTCGCCAGCTCACGCCGGCGTTCGAGTTACTCAAAGAGGCACTACGTTATCGGGGTCCGGTTTGAGCGCAGAAGCTCATGTCCGGCGAGGCCCCGCCGCGGCGCTAACTCTTGCGAAATGCGTGTGCAGCGCCAAGCAGCGATGGCGCCGGTGTGGCTCGGCTGCGGGCAGCCTAAGCGGTGAAACGTGCACGACATCACATAGCTCATGACGGTGTTGCTTGCGTGTACTCGCTAGGACGGATGACTCGACCCGCGCAGTCGTCACGGTGTTAGGACTGCGCGCCGTCGGGGGCAAGCGGCATCACATTCAGCTTCAATGCTGCGGTGCTGGGCCAACTGCCGACCCACGTCGGTCTGGTGTGAGACTGCCGGCGGCGGCGATGATCTGTTCGACTTCCATGACGCTCAAGACCACGGGCAGGGTGCGCGGCTCGTGGACCGGGCTCATTTGCTCGAGCGCATCGACGCGCCGCAAGGTGACTTCGAAAAAGAAGCGCAAGCCGGTGATGGTCGCGTTCACCGTCATACTGGACGTGCCGCGTTAGACCAGATAGATCTGGAAGCGCCGCAGATCTTCGGAGGTCGCCTGATCTGGCGAGCGCCCGAGAAACTGCGCCAGCTTCTTGACCGCTCGGACGTAGGCCGTCTGGTTCTGCGGATTGAGCTTGCGCATTGCCATGTCATCGAGCATGCGTTGACGCAACGGGCTGACGGGTTTGATAGAGTGAGTCATAGATCTGATCCTGTGTTGGGCTATGGTTTAGGCACCACAACCTCAACACAGGACGGCTCCATCCTAAAAACACCGGCGATAACGTCGACCGTCGCGAAGACTTTTGCTATGGGTTACCGCGCGAGCGGTTTAGTGCCTTGGACGATAGGAGCCGGATGAATCGAGAGGTTCACGTCCGGTTCTGGGAGGGAGTGGGGGTGCGATCCCCCCGCGCTACTCACCTATCTGCATGCGTATGACACTCGTTCTAGTCGCCGGAGCTACTCAGCTTCGGGGGAGACATCGTCGTATTCGGCATTTTCAGCGGAACGCAGCAAACCGGAATTTCGGTAGCGCGTTTGTCAAGCGCCAGATATCTATCATCGAGATCCCATGGATCGAATGACAATCGCAGGTATCGCGTTAGATGGGCAGCAAATTCTCTTAGTACACCGTTACTTATCCAAAATCTATACAGGTCACGCAATGTTCGTCTATTGAAGCAACGACGGTCTTGAAGGAGGAAATATGTCATCCCGACAAAAGTTAAAAGAAAGAAACATGGAAACGCAATTGCCGCTCCAAGTAGCCGAGTAATATATCCCGGGTAGCATCGTTTCAGGGCCTTATGGGCGACAGCTTTATGCTCTATCTCCTCGGAAAAATGCCAGTAGTAAAGCTTTTTCAATTCGCCGTCAGCCTCGCTCAAGAGGTCTTTTTTAAGGACGATGTTGCCTAAACTAGCATTAATGTGCTCTATCGCAGCAACCACTGAGACTCGCAAACGGTGAGGTTGTATTGGTTCGAATAGGGAATACAGCACCCAATTTACGCTATGCACAAATCCGTCGACACGAAAACCCAACTGAAGCATTCTCTTCCAATAGGCCCTATGAGCAATCCCATGAAGGGATTCTTGACGAAAAAAGTGCCTCATCTCCGTTTTCTCTAATTCCCCGTCCATACGGCCAAGGCATGGGGTCAATGTTCGAATGAAGAACGCCTCGTTGTCAGGAACAAGCAATGTGTAGACGTCGAACCAACGGGATATCGCTGGACTCCCTTGACACCAATCTTTATCCGTAACCCCGTCGAAATTCCAACGGTAACGCTGCGCGGAGATGGGAATGGGGCGGATTTCCTTTTGCAACATGGTTTATTCCCGATTACATAGTCAAACAAAGTTACACTCGGTGTTCTTACCCCCGATTTTCGGGCTAGTTGGCACCGTATCCATTACGCGGCCTTGGCCATTTCTGGCGTGGCCTCATTCACGGGATTGAGCCACACGCTGTCAGGCAGTGACCAATCTCGGATCTCTCGACTCCAGCGCCGTGGTTGACGTGCACGTGCGGCCTCAACCCTGTTATGCATAACTGCCTGTGCTACCTGCGTGTGGCGCTGCACCGGCGTTACGAAGTTCAATCCACTGTGACGATGCACCGTGTTGTACCAGATCACGAAGCTCAGCATCCACCTCCGCGCATCGTCCAACGACGCAAAGCCGTCCGCCGGATAGTCCGGCCGATACTTGCACGTGCGGAACACGCTCTCAGCAGTCGCGTTGTCGTTCGAGACGCGCGGTCGACTATGCGAAGGCTGCACGCCCAACCATTGCAGCGTCGCTAACAAGGTCGCCGACCTCATCGGCGAGCCATTGTCGGCATGCAGCACCAGCGGTTGGCGCTGACGGGCGATCCCTTCGCGCAGCGCCGTGCGTTGCACCAGCGCCGCGCCATGCTCACCACACTCCTCAACCTCCACTTCCCAGCCCACGATCTTGCGGCTGTAGATGTCCAAGATCAGATAGAGGTAGTAGTACATCCCCCGGATCCCCGACGGCAAATAGCTCACGTCCCAACACCACAGCTGGTTCGGCCCCTCGCTTCGTGTGTCGCCGGTTCACGGCGGTGCGGTGCGTCCGCCCGACCGCGATGATGCTGTTGACCGATTTCATGCAAGACCCGATGGAAGCTCGACTCCGAGCCCAGATAACGGCCTTCGTCAGCCAACTGTGGCACGATCTGCGACGGCGGCAGGCTGGCAAAGCGCGGTTCTTGGCACACCGCCCCATGCACCGTCCAGCGGCGATACGTGCGCAGACTGAGTCCGGCTATCTCACACGCCGGTTTCAGCCGCGCGCCTTCGCCTCTTGCTTTGGCAATGTCAGCCAAGTGTAACCGTTCAAACCACGCCGTTCTATAAAGTTTCGCGAGTTCACGTCATCTTCTTGCGCGCTGATTCATCAGCGAGGAGAGAGCAGAATGACGGCGACGATTTCAGCACCGAGTGCCAGCCGCGAGCAAAGTCGGCGCAGTGCCAGCGAGTGGCGTGCCTTGATCCGGGCGTTTTCGCGCGGTGACGCGACGCGCAAACAATGAGAGCGGCCAGTTGATTTGATGGCCTGATTTTCACGGTCGGTGATGGGCCATCGGCGATCGTGACCGCGTCGTTGCCGCTGCGGTCATTGTCAGTTTGTCAGAAAGGTGGATCGGGGAGCGGCCGCGATGGCGTGGGGTCGTTGTAATGGTCGCGCTCGTCGAGCGCGCGGTACCAGCGGTGCATTTGAGCGAAGTAATGGTTTTGGAAGCGGTGGTAGAACGCCTCGAGGAACTGGTCGATGGCGATCACAGCCTCGTCGGGTATGTCGGGGAACACGAATGGATCTTCGGTGTCGTCGGCCATGTCAGCGAGCCCCTGCGCGGCGCGTGGTTTGAGTCTCAGGCTGAGCAAACACTTGCAGATAAAGCTTTTCATCGAGTTCGGTGATTTCGCGCTGGGCCGCGGTCATCAGCAGTTCGGCCGCCATGCCGATGAAGATACGGTAATTACCGGCGGCGTGGTCACAAAGCGTGTTCCGCAGCTGCTTGGTCATGAGGCTGGCATTGCCGGCGGTGGCGAGCAGATGCTCGAGGCAGGCCAGCAACTCTTCTCGGGTGGCAACGCCGGTGGCCAGGCGAGTACGGATACGCGAGCCTAAGGGGATCAGTTCCTCGCGCCGCAGTTTGTCGAGCAGGCGTGCATCGCCCGATAGCACGACGCACAACAGGGATTGCGAGTCGAAGCGCGCGCTCGCGAGGAGGCGCAGTTCAGAGAGCACCATCGGCGTCATTTCCTGCGCCTCGTCGATCAAAATGACGGGCCGGCGACTGGCGGAGTCCAAGTGATCGAGCCAGCGGGCGCGCAGCGCCTTGAACCCGCCCCAGCGGTTGCTCATCCTCATGGAGATGCCGAAGATATCGCCGAGTTCGCGGTAGAAGTCGCTCAAGTTGCTCTGCGGGTGATGGATGACACCGACCGAGAGGTCAGACAAGCGCGCGAGTCGCTCGGCCAGCAGCCGCATGACCACGCTCTTGCCGGAGCCCGCGTCGCCGTGGATCAATGCGAAGCCGCCCTCGCGCAGGTGGGCCTGTTCGATACGCCAGCAGAAGTTCTCGACCTTCGGCTGCACATACAGCGCCTCGGTCGGCACCTCCGGGGTGAACGGGTTCCATTTCAGGCCATACAGGGCCAGTAGTTTTGGGTTCATTCAAAGTCATCCTTCTCAGCGGTGGGTAGATAGGCGGGCGGTAAGCCCGTGGCGGCGTAATCGGCGATCATCTTCTTGAGGAGCGGTGCGATGCCGGTGGCCGGCATCGCGCTGGTCTCGGGTGTGTTCGGATCTACGCGCCGGCGCAGCGCATCGGCATTGGCGGCTTTATCGAGCGGGCGCACCGGGCACAGGACGTGTCCCGAACGCGCGTCGATCAGATCGACGCCACTCAAGTCCCAGCGGGCATAGCGCAGATGGATCTCGGCGAGGTGGCGATATCGAGACGGGATCTCGAAGCGCTGACCCTCCAAACTCACCGTGCCGTCAGAGCGGCGTTGCCGGCGCTTGACCTCGATGCGAAAGGCGGCGCGCAATGCATCGCTCCCGGGGCACTCGCGGCCGACGTTGGGGCCGGCGAGGTAGCGCTGCATCGGCGTGGCGCCCAACTCGCTGTGCACAGTGCGATGGTATTCCTGGGTCACCCAGGCCTGGGTCGCGAGGTTGAGTTGCTCGAGGGTCAGACTCACTTCCCCTTCGAGCATCGCCAGGAGGCGTCCCTCGACGCGGCCCCAGATATTTTCCTGCTTACCGTTCACATGAGGTGAGTACGGCAACGTGGGCAGATGCAAAATAGCCAAATGATGGAGCCCTGCGGTGAACTCACCGGCGATCATCGCCGAGCCGCGATCGGTCATGAGCGAGCGTGGCAGGCCGACTTTTTGCAGCGCCTGGCACAGGCCGTGGACCAGCTGTTCGGTGCCCTCGCTGGTGTACCACTGGGCATGGCACAAGAACCGCGACCGGTCGTCAATGAAGCCGACCAAGAGGGGCTTCACGTACGCTCCGCCGCGGGTCAGGACCTTGCGTGAGCCGTGATGGAAGTCAAGATGCAGGAGCTGCAGCACATGCTCAACTTCGTAGCTTCGGACCTCGCGTTGTTCGAGCCGATCGCGGGCGGCCAAGGCGCCCTCGCTGGCCCGGCGGAGCAGGCGCTGACGCAGTAGCCCGTGCGCTTTGAGGTATCGGCGCAGGCTGGGATAGGACGGACACTTCGTACCGGCGGCGGCGAGCGTCACGCGCAGATTGTCGTGGTGCAGCTGCGCGGTCCAGCCTGGGTGCTCGCGGTACTGCGTGGTCAGCGCCTGCACGGCCTCCCCCGACAGACTCGGGAAGCGACCGATGTCGTGTCGCACTTGATTGCGCAGCGCCTGCACCGGATCACCGGCTCTCTTGGCGGCGTAATACCCGCGCTCCAGCGTCGAGCAGCCGAAGCGGATCTCGAGCCCCGTGAACGGATGACGCCAGGCTTTGGCGGCCAACGCGTTCAATGCTTCGTGTAACTCGCCGGCGGCCGGCGGTGCGGCCAAGAGCGGTCCGATGATCGCAAAGCGCAGCCGCGCCCATCGATCCCGTTGCGGTAGATCGTCATTGGTACTCAACATCGCTCCCATTGCGAGGCCACCGTCGGCGCCGCTTGTGGGATCGAAGGCTACAAAGCCGTCGGCTCGAGGGCTATCGGCATCCTCTGCGGGTACCCGACAACCTTCGGATTACTTGGCCATGGCGCGCGTGCTTAAGGGCGCGATGAAGCGCAGCGCCGCTGCCAGTCGATCCGTCGTCTCGCCCGCATCGAAGCGCTCCAGCAGGCTCGGCGGCAGTTGCGTGATCTTCACCGCCGGCATGAACCGTTCGCGCACCGACTGCCAGAACGGCGTCAATGGAAAATCCACGCGCCACCAGGTCTGCCAACGCTTCAGCGTTCGGGCCGAGATGCCGAGCAGTTCGCACAGCGCTTGAGCCGACGAGCTGCCCGGCGGGGAGAGCAGCATCAACACCACCGACAGGTACACCCGGCGGCCGGCAAACCGCACCGACGGCGAGGTGGCGCGTGAGTCGCACCGGCCACAGGTAAAACTCAGGCGCCAGGAATAGTCTTCCCGCACGGCGGCGGGACATCCACGGGGTTTACGCGGGAAATCTGCCACATGCAGCGGCCCTCCACAGCCGGGGCAGCGTCCCAGGCGGGTCGCGGCTGCGAACTCTTCATCGATGCGGGTGAGGAAATGAAAAAAAGCGGGATCTTGCAGGACTGCGTGGCACACTTCGAGGGTCTCCTGTCTTGGTAAACCGGAGACTCCCCGGAGGAGATCTTTTAATCAAGATCCCCGATGGGGATCGGATTAAAACCATCACGAAAATTGACCGCCAGAGACGAAATCGCCATCAAGAAACGTGGTCGTGCTCACTAGC
>JANLSI010000330.1:0-2101 GCA_031362345.1 Pseudomonadota bacterium | reverse complement strand
GGCCAGCGGTTTCAAGATGGCCAACGACAAACTCTCGGTGCAGTACTCGCAGGACTTCAGCAAGCTGGTCGACAAATACGCGCTGGCCGGCAGCCCCGATCGTTGCCGCGCACGCCTTAGGGAATATCTCGATGCGGGCGCGCGCTTCGTGTTTCTCTCGACCGCCTGCCCGGACGATTACATTGACCGCAATCTGGAATTGATCGCCTCCGACATCGTCGCGCCGATCCGCAGCGCCTGAGGGCGACACGCGCGCGGGGTCAAACGGGCAGCTCGGCGCCGAGCTGCTGGTCAAGGTTGCTGATCATGGCGTTAGCCAGTTCCTGCTCGCCATAGAACACGCCACCGACCCGCTCGCGTTGCATGAGCTCGGCCTCCTCGTCGCTGTGTACACGGGCGATGGAACGGATGTCAGGATTCAACATGCGCGCGATCTCAAGCATGCGACAACTGCGTGCGGCGTCCGGCATGGCCACAATCAGAAGCGCAGCGCGGGCGATGTGGGCCTGGATCAACACTTCCGCCTCGACCGCGTCGCCGGTCACCGCCGGCAGGCCGCTGGCGCGCAAGCCTTCGACCAGATCACGACTCGATTCGACTACCACATAGCGCAGGCCGCGCTCCTGCAAGGCGCGACCGATACGCCGCCCGACGCGGCCGTAGCCGACCAGCACGACATGACCGGTAAGAAGTTCAGAGGTGAAGCTCATCGGCAATATGGCGAGTGGGTCGGCGGGTCTTTCCAGAAAGCGCGCCAGCCGCGAGCGCCCGCGTATCCAACGCTGTAGTGGGCCGGCAGCGTAAGACAGTAGCGGATTGATGGCGATCGAGATCAGGGACCCGGCCAGGATCAGATTCAATCCTTCCTGCGGCAACAGTCGCAGGCTGACGCCGAGGCCGGCGAGAATGAAAGAGAACTCACCGATCTGCGCCAATCCCACCGCCACCGTCAGCGCAGTGTTGAGCGGGTAACGCAACAGCATGACCAGGCTGAAGGCCACCAGCGGCTTGCCCACCACGATCACACCCACAACGGCCAACACGCCGAGCGGCTCGTTCAACACCACCTGCGGATCGAACAGCATGCCGACCGAGACGAAGAACAACACCGAGAACGCATCGCGCAGCGGCAACGATTCCTGCGCCGCGCGATAGCTCAGACTCGACTCGCTCATGACGATGCCGGCGAAAAATGCACCCAGTGCCAGCGATACGCCGAACAGCTGCGAAGAGGCGTAGGCGATGCCGATCGCGCCGGCGATCACGCACAACGTGAACAGTTCGCGCGAACCGGTATGGGCGACCGCCCACAGCAGTTTCGGAAACAGGCGCTTGCCGACCACCATCATCAAAACCACAAAGGCAGCAACCTTGAGCAAGGTCACCAGCACCGTGCCGATCAATGCATGGGCGCCGGGCGATCCCCCCTCGCCGCCGAGCAGGCCGGCCAGCGGTGGCAGCAGCACCAGCACCAACACCATGACCAGATCTTCAACCACCAACCAACCAATGGCGATGCGGCCCGTGATCGAATCCAGCAAACCGGCGCGTTCCAATGCGCGCACCAGTACCACGGTACTGGCGACTGACAGGCACAGGCCGAAGACCAGACTCGCGCCGAATGGCCACGCCCAGCTCGACGCGAGCGCCGTGCCGAGGCTTGAGACGAGCAACATTTCCAGCAGCGCGCCGGGTAGGGCGACGCCGCGCACGGCGAATAATTCATCCAGCGAGAAATGCAGGCCCACACCGAACATCAAGAGGATGACGCCGATCTCGGCCAATTCGCGCGACAGTTCCACATTGGCGACGAAACCCGGCGAGGCCGGCCCAAGCAGGAAGCCCGCGACCATATAACCGACCAGCACCGGCAGACGCAGGCGCGCGGCGATGAAACCCAGCACCAGTGCCAGGCCCAGACTAGCGGCGATGGTGACGATCAGTGAGGGGTGGTCGTGCATGGCTAGTCGGCGCTCGCCGCAAGGTTGGTGGTCAATTGTGACCAATCACGGGTCGCACGAGTACCGACGCACGTGATGGCGACATAGTTGCGTGCCTTGTTAGCATGGGCACCCTTGTCGCGATGGAGTCGCACCATGTT
>JANLSI010000319.1:0-6490 GCA_031362345.1 Pseudomonadota bacterium | reverse complement strand
AAGCTTTGCGCCGGCTTGGGATCGAGGTTGATGAAGATCATGTCCTGCCAGACTTCGCAGGCGATCGGCGTCAAGCCGCAGTCGGCTTTGTTCAAGCCAATGAAATTGGCTTCCGCCGGCACACTGCGCAACTTGCCTTCGAGATCGTAGGTCCAGGCATGGTAGGGGCAGGTGAACACCGAGCTCGAGCCTTGGGTGCGCCATTCCACTTTGCTTGCGCGATGGGAACAGACGTTGTGGAAGGCGCGAATGACGCCATCCCGCCCGTGAGTCACCAGCACCGAGGCCTTGCGGATCTCCACCGCCTTGACCACGAAATTGCCGGGCGCAGGGATTTCCATGAGCCGCCCGACATTGAGCCAGACACGGCCGAAAATGTTGTCACGTTCGCGCGCGAAGTAGTCGAGGCAGACATAGGGCTCAGTCGACAGCGGCCCATTGCCGAGATCGGGCACGGCCGGATCGATGTCGTTGGCGGTTAGGGGCATGTCGAATACTCTCGGCACGGGCATTGCCGTTGCGTGGATGCAGCATGCCTCAGTCTGAGGCATCACGCGCCGCGAATATCGGGTGGCGTCGTTACCCCCGTTGGATAGACAGCCCGTGCTCAGATCACGCCATGTTCGATCAGTGATTGCCCGGCCGCGACGACTGATTCCCGTGCCGGTCGAAAATTCACGCCGGTCAGGGCCGTGACGTAGGCGGAATCAGCGCGCGGTACGACGCCGAGATCGCCCAGCAAGGAACGCAGCTGTCGATCAAAAAGTGCGAGCAGACGCACGATCAAAGCCGGCAGCACACGGGTCGGTATGCGTCGAGCGCGATCGGGGAAGGCATCGCGCAACATCACCGCCATGTCGCGCATCGAAATGGTTGCGCCTGTAGCGATGAGGCGTCGGCCGCCGCACTCGGCGGCGGTCATGGCGCGCACCTGCACGCTTGCGAGATCACGGACATCAACCACCGGGAAGGAAACCGGCGGCAGGACTGGGTAGGCCCCAGTCATGAACAGACGAATGACTTCAAGTGAGGTGCCGAGCCTGGCATCCAACAGTGGGCCGAGCACAAAACCCGGGTTGACCGTGCACAGTTTATTTTCAGCCGCCGTTGCACGCAGAAATTCCCAGGCCGCGCGCTCGGCACGCGTCTTCGACACGATGTAGGCCGACAAGGGTGGCCACTCGGCATCGCTCCAATCACTTTCGCCCACCAGCATGTCCGCCGGACGATCGGCGCGGTACATCATGGCGACCATCGACGAGGTCTCGACGATGCGCGACACACCTGCTTTCAGCCCATGGCGCAGGATGCGCAATGTGCCTTCGCGCGCAGCAGGCACCAATGCCTCGCGATCGGCGGGCGCTTTGATCGGGAAGGGCGAGGCCACATGCTGAATGAATTCGCAGCCGGCGATGGCTTCTGCCCAGCCAGCGTCGGCGCCGAGATCCGCCACCACGAAGGACAGTCGGTCGATATCCGCGCCGTGACGTGCGAGGGTCGCGCGGACCTCGTCAGCCGCAGCAGGCGTGCGTAGCGTGCCGCGTACGGTATGGCCGGCGGCGAGCAGTTGCAGGGCGACATGTTTGGCGATGAAGCCGCTGATGCCAGTAACGAGGACGGTGGCGCTCATGGGTATTCTCCCCTGACCGCGCCTGCAACGCGGTTGAAGTCATCGAGTCAAACGCTGGCCAGCGTCTGTTTAGGCATACGTAGCGCCACGGGACGTGGATCAACGCCGCAGACGCCGAGCCGCTGTTGCGACCCGACGTCCGCCTCACTGCGCCGCGCGCGCTCAGGCGGTGTGCTGGCGCACGTAGGCACCGATGCGTTCGATCGCTTCCTGGCCCTTGTCCAGCATCGGTGCGAACAAATGCCAGACGTGGATCATCTCGTCCCACACTTCAACCGTGACATCGACACCAGCGGCCTTGAGCTTGGGTTCGATGCGGGTGGTGTCGTCGAGCAAGGTCTCAGCATCGCCGACCTGAATGAGCATGGGCGGCAGACCCTTGAAGTCGCCGTAGAGCGGTGAGGCCAGCGGGTTCTTGGTATCAGCACCGTGCAGATAAGCGCTGGCCATCTCGGTCAGCGGACCCTTCTGCACCATCGGGTCAACTGCTGCGCGGGTTTGCATCGATGCACCGCTGCCTTCCATATCGGTCCACGGCGAGATCGGCACCGCGCAGCCCGGCATGGCATCGCCCGCATCACGCAGCGCGAGCAGGGTCGCAAGCGTCAGGCCACCACCGGCCGAATCGCCGGCAATGGTGATGCGCTTGGCGGCGATGCCTTGCGCGAGCAGCCAGCGGTAGCCAGCGCAGGCGTCATCTACTGCCGCCGGAAACGGCGCTTCCGGTGCGAGGCGATAGTTGAGCGCCAGCACCCGCGAGCCGACCGCCTTGGCGAGACGCTCAAGCATGGCGCGATGGGAACTGACCGAGCCGAGCAGGTAGCCGCCACCGTGCAGATAGAGCACCACGCGCTGCTGATCGGCGCCGTCCGGCGTGATCCATTCGGCGCTGACGCCGCCGGCATCGACCGCGCTGGCGCTGACGCCGGCCAGCCGTGGTGCGGCACCGCCCAAGGAATCGAGACCCTTGCGCATGTCGGCCAGCGAATCGCCGGGTTTGATGATCGGATTTTCCGTCAGCATGGTACGGATAGCATTGAGCTGAGCATTGGCCATGGTGTGTCCCCTGGTGTTGATCGTGAGTGGCTGCTTAGGCGCACGCTATGTGGCGCGCCCGGTGATGATAACTGACAGCGGCGCCCTCGCCAGTCGCAGAGACAGTGCCGCCGTTCGCCACCATCGTTCCTATAGGCGTGGTCCCTTTGCGGCTATATCCATAGATAGTTTTTTGACGAATTCAATGTCACCAGGTCTCGTTATATGGGAACACGGCGCTTATGCTTGCCAGACGCCATAGTTGTCCTTGTCAGTTGTAGAACAACGCTTGAATGAGCGATGAAGGAATTGCCATGACCTCTGAACTTACTTATCTCGCTTATGTAGCGCTGCTGACAGCCGCGCTTTGGATTCCTTACGTTGTTTCGCAGGTTATGACGAACGGATTTCTGAAGCCGATAAATTACAGTGACCCAACGCCGCGCCCGGTGCCGCTCTGGGGGCAGCGAGCCCACCGTGCTTATTTGAATGCGGTGGAAACCTTTGCGCCGTTCGCCGCGCTGGTAATCATTGTTCACCTGACCGGCAAGTCGACCGCCATGACGGTCTTTTGGTGCACAGCATTCTTTTGGATGAGACTCGCCCACGCTGGTGTGTATCTCATGGGGATCCCTTATGTGCGAACTTTAGTATTCACACTTGGCTTCTTTTGCCAGCTGGGATTGTTTTGGGAAATCATCAAGTAATTGCGGTGCGTAGCGGCTGGCTGCCGCGCGATCGAATCGCTGGCGATCGGTCATCGAGCGCAGCATTGGCTGAAATTGATCCTGCGGCTCTGGTCTGGCGTGTGACGTTCTAGTGCAGCCGCAGAAGAAGCGACTTGGGACGGGTCTTCTGACTTCGAACAAGGTCTTTCGAGGTAATGACCTCAGCGGGCAGGTCGGGCGACGATTCAAGCGCCGCTTGGTGCAAAATCTACCCGACTACCTGCGTGATCCCTCTAGCCAAGTTCGTATCTCGCCAGCTTCGTAACGCTAAGCCGCGCTCGCGATTGCGCGCGGAAGCGCGTAATCGGAATATTCCAACATGGCTTCAGCAGCGTCGCTACCACGCGTGCGAACGGTGCGGAGCCAATGGATACCCTGCGGAGAAGCCTGCAACACAAGCACACGGCTGGGTAGCGTGACTAGATCGCTATTGCCAGTGCGGCAGGTGTGTTAGTACTCCTTGGCCTGCTTGCACTGGTCCCAGCAGCGCGTCGTCGCGCCCGGCGCACCTGAACGGTGGCGCCTCGCTAACGGCGGGGCGCTTCGCCTCTGGATGAGCGCCGTCGCTCGCGGTGCCAGCAGCCTGACAGTTTAGTCTCGGCAGGTCAGCGGTCGCGCCCTGAGGCACGGCCGCTGATTTACGCTTCACACGCCGAAATAATTGAAGAAACGAATTTTGGGCTCACCGGCAATCAACTCGGCAATCGCGCCCATGTCACCGCGCTCGGTCCGCCAGGCCAGATACTTCTCGTAAGCCGCACGGGTATCCCATTGCTCGACGATCATGAGTTCGGTTGGGACGTCCTGGTTCTGTGCGATGTGCAGGGTGACGAAGCCTTCAAAGGCGCGCGTGTCGGCCAGCACGCTCCTGAACCAGGCGCGTGTTTTCTCTACGCAGTCGGGTTTGGTTTTGATTTCAAGTATCACTTGGCAAGTCATCGCAATCTCCTCGAGGTGGATGGATGTGGGCACTTGATTGTATTGCAAACATGCGAGATGCGCTGTCCCAGTGGCGCCGGCGAAGACGCCAGTGGCATCGCACAGTGCGTGGATTTCGCCCTCTAGGTTAGCCCACCGCCATCATAGTCGCGCGGTCAACAGGCGCAGGAACTCTCGATGACTCGCCTACGTTTCGCAAAATCAGGCCATGACCCAGCGCAACCGAGCTTGTGGCGTCCGTCGTTTCGGGGCGGCGCGCAACACAGCTTCGAGACTGCTCAGGAAACCTTGCGCACCCCGCTCCATGGGCGCCGCGAGTAGCCGGGCCTGAGAGCCGAAGTGTCGGCAGATCGAGCTCACGTTCAGCCCGATGGCTTGAGACAAGGCCGCGATAGTGGTGGCCTCGTCGCCGTGGGTCGACATAATCTGGCCTGCGGCGTCCACAATGTCGTCGCGTGAATTGTCGCCGCGCCACGCTCGATTGCCGCGGCCGGCAGTGATTCAAACGGAGGGCGAGGGGAGCGCGCCTGGTCAGTGTCAAAGAACTGGGTTATATCGGCACTCAGACGACGGGCCTCGACGCCATTGTCGCGCGCCTGCGCCCACGACCGCTTGAGTAGCTGGGACCATCGGTCCAGCGCAGCGGATCGCTCGAAGCAGGTTTTGTTCAAATCCCTTTCAGGAAAAAATTGCAGGAGTACAAGGCGTGACCATTAGTAAAGAATCCACGAGCCGCACCGTGAAGACCGCAGCATGGAATATCCATTACCACGAAGCAGGCAAGGGCCATCCCGTCATCCTGTTGCATGGCTCGGGCCCAGGCGCGACGGGCTGGAGTAATTTCTCCGGCAACATTGCAGGTCTCGCTGAACATTTCCGCGTATTCGCGGTGGACATGCCCGGCTGGGGTGGCTCTGATCCGTGCCCGGTGGAGCGCATGAACCATGTCGACGCGACCCTGCAATTCATGGACACCCTCGGCGTTGAGAAGGCGGCAGTGGTCGGCAACTCGATGGGTGGTGTGAATGCGATACGCCTGGCGGTCGAACATCCAGGCCGCGTCTCGCACCTGATCACCATGGGTGCGGTGGCCAATCGCAGTCCCAAATTGTTCGGTGCCGGTGATGGCCCTACCGAAGGTCTGAAGATGCTGGTCGAGGCGTACAAAAATCCATCCGCCGACTCGATGCGTCGACTGGTAGAGATCATGTGTTTCGACAAGCGCTTCGCGAACGAAGATCTGTGTCGTCAGCGTTCCGAAGCCGCCAGCGCGCAACCGCAGCACTTGAAGAACTTCCTTGAGGGTCTGCCAAAAGGCTCACCAGTGCCGCAAATGGCGAGCCTCGAACAGATGATGGGTATTAAGGCCCCCGCGCTGTTGATCCATGGTCGTGACGACCGCGTGGTGCATTACGAGCATTCGCTACTGATGGTCGCGCATATCCCGAACTCGCGACTGGTGTTGATTAATCGCTGCGGTCACTGGGCGATGATCGAGCACGCCCAGGAGTTCAATCGCCTCGTCATCGATTTCGTCAAGAACAATTAGGAAGGCATGGTTCATGCCCGAGGCCGCCGAGCGCATCCACGCGGCCGCCGGTATTTTGCGCGAGGAACATACCCCGTGCGATGCGGTGGGCAAGTTGACCGACCGCACGACGCAGGTCATTAAGGAGTCGCAAGGCATGCGACTGTTGCAGTCGCTGCAATGCGGCGGATTGCAGGCCGACATTACCGATTTTTATGCATGGGTGCGCGCCGTCGCCCAATACAATCCGTCGGCCGGCTGGGATCTTGCGACCCAGCAGATCGCCATAGATGCCCTCGGCGATACGGAAATCCATGCTGACGCGCGTCTTGTCGGTGACCTTGGGCCGGCCCGAGCCGTGGATGTTCTCCTGGGTGAAAAAGCACATGCTGCCGGGTTTGGCCTTGATCTGGTGGCTTTCTTGGCCGAAAAGCTCGGTCATTGCCTCCATGCTCAGTCGTTTGTCGATGGCTTGCCTGATCAGCTCACGCGAGCGCTTGATGCCGATGATTTGCATAGAGCGGCTGCGATCCTCGTCTGCCGTGACGTCCACGAACGGCAGCCAGAGGCTGCGTGAGGCGATGCCGTGACCGTAGAGCAGCCCGGTATGGACGGGGAAGAATAGATCCG
>JANLSI010000292.1:0-11496 GCA_031362345.1 Pseudomonadota bacterium | reverse complement strand
CTCGACGCTAACGAACCCAGCTTTGACGGCCAGCGCGTGCATCTACCGGCGGAGTTGCAGGCGGCCATGGACGCCTATATCGCCGCTGGCTTCATGGGCATCGCGGCGGCGGCGGAATTTGGCGGCATGCAATTGCCGTGGGTGGTTGGCCAAGCGGCCTGTGCGTGGTTCGCGGCGGCCGACGTGTCGGCCAATTCCTATCCACTGATTACCCATTCAGCTATCAATCTGTTGTCGGCATTCGGCACCGCCGATCAGTTGCGGCGTTATGTCGAGCCGATGGTGGCCGGCCGCTTCTTTGGCACCATGTGTTTATCGGAGCCACAGGCCGGCTCATCGCTGTCGGATATTCAACTGCGCGCCGAGCCCACCGCCCACGGTCACTATCTGATCAAGGGCACCAAGATGTGGATCTCGGGCGGTGAGCACGAGCTCAGCGCGAACATCGTGCATCTGGTGCTGGCCAAGATCCCCGGTGGGCCGGCGGGTGTGAAGGGCATTTCGCTGTTCGTGGTGCCGAAATGGCGCGTCAATGACGACGGCACACTGGGCGCGCGCAACAACGTTCAGCTGGCCGGGCTCAATCACAAGATGGGCTTCCGCGGCATTACCAATACCGTGCTCAATTTCGGCGAAGGCGGTGAGTGTCACGGTTGGCTGGTCGGGCCCAAGCATCAGGGCCTGTTCTGCATGTTTCAGATGATGAACGAGATGCGCATCGGCATCGGTATGGTCGCCACCGTGCTCGGCTATACCGCCTATCTGCATTCCCTGCACTATGCGCGCGAGCGTCCGCAGGGTCGTCATCCGCAGGAAAAGGATCCGACTTCACCGCAAGTACCGATCATCCAGCACGCCGACATCAAGCGTCTGCTGCTGGCGCAGAAGTGTGCGGCCGAGGGCGCTTTCACACTGCTGCTGCACAGCGCCTGGCTGATCGACCGCCAGCGCACCGAAACCGATGCCGCCGAACTCGAACGCATCGGGCTGCTGCTCGATATCCTTACTCCGATCGCGAAGTCCTGGCCCTCGGAGTTCTGCCTGGAGGGTAATAAGCACGCCATCCAGATCCTCGGCGGTTACGGTTACACGCGCGAGTTTCCGCTTGAACGCATGTATCGCGATGCGCGACTGAACCCGATACACGAAGGCACCCATGGCATCCAGGGTATTGATCTGCTGGGGCGCAAAGTCAGTATCCGGGAGGGTGCAGCTTTCAAGGTTCTGCTTGAGGAGTATCAGAAAACCTTGGATGAGGCGGCGCGCCATGGTCACCTGGCCGAATACTGCGCCGGTCTGCAGGCCGCCATCGCCGTGATCACCGATACCACGGCGGCACTCGATGCCTTGCGCGAGAGCGGTGACGTCAACCGCGCGCTAGCCAACGCCACGCTGTATCTCGATGCCTTCGGCCATGTGGTGCTGGGCTGGGTGTGGTTGCGGCAGGCCTTGGTTGCGTTGCGCGCGCTGCCCCAAGCGCGGGGCAGTGATGGCGATTTCTATCGTGGCAAGCTCAATGCCTGCCGCTATTTCTATCGTTACGAATTACCCAAGGTTGCCGAACGTTGCGCGTTGCTGGCGCGTTTCGACGACACCTGCCTCACCACTGACGAAAACTGGTTCTGACCAAGAGAGCGCGCCACCATGAGCAATGCCACGCCGATCAGCGAGACCTACGAACAAGCTCGCGCCAACTTCCAGTGGGCGCCACCGGCGCGCTTCAATTTCGCCCGTGACGTCATCGATCAATGGGCGGCTAAAGACCCGGCCAAACTCGCCCTGTGGTGGGTGGATGACGATGGCAATGAGCAGCAGCGTAGTTTCGCCCAAGTGCGCGACCGCTCCAGCCAGCTCGCCAATGCGCTCGCTCAATTGGGCATCAAACGCGGCGACACCATGGTCCTCATGCTGGGGCGCAACCTCGAATGGTGGGAAATCGTCACGGCCGGCATCCGCATGGGTGTCGTGCTTTCGCCCGGTACCACTCAGCTCTCGTCCAAGGACATCGCCTATCGCGTGAACGCCGCCCAGGCGGTGGCTTTCATCACCGATAGCGCCAACGCGGCCAAGCTCGACGAGGTGGCGCAGCAATGTCCGAGCTTGCGCGCGCGCGTGTTGGTCGATGGCCAACGCGCCGGCTGGCATAGCTACGACGAACTCATGGCAGGCATGAGCAGCGATTTTGAAACGGCCGATACCACCTTCGACGAAGATGCACTGTGTTATTTCACCTCGGGCACCACCGGCTATCCGAAGATGACCATCCATGGTCATGGTTATGGGCTCGCCCATCAGATTACCGGCCGCTACTGGCTGTGCCTGCGTCCGCAAGATCTGCACTGGAATATCAGTGACACCGGCTGGGCGAAAGCTGCCTACAGCAGTTATTTCGGACCGTGGAATATGGGCGCGACAGTGTTCGTACATCATTCGGCGGTGTTCGATGCCAAGAAGTCTTTGGATCTTCTCGCACGCTATCCGATCACTACGTTGTGCGGCGCGCCGACGGTCTACCGTATGGTGGTGCTGCAGGATTTGTCGGCCTACAAATTTCCCAAGCTGCGCCATTGCGTAGGCGCGGGCGAGCCGCTCAATCCGGAAGTGATCGAAACCTGGAAGCGTGCGACTGGGCTGGTCATACGCGACGGCTATGGTCAGACCGAAACGGTGCTGGTGTGCGGTAACCATCCATCGCTAGAGCCGCGTTTCGGCTCCATGGGCAAACCCATGCCGGGCTTCGATCTCGCCATCATCGATGAAAACGGTCAGCCCCTGCCGCCCCGTGAGGAAGGCGATATCGCGATTCGTGCCAAGCCCCAACGCGCACCGGGTCTGTTCAAGGATTATCGTGGCGACCCGGAACGTTTCCAGGCCTGCTTCATCGGCGATTGGTACCTGACCGGTGATCGCGGTTATGTCGACGAGGACGGTTACTTCTGGTTCGTGAGTCGCGCCGACGACGTCATTCTGTCGGCCGGCTATCGCATCGGCCCCTTTGAAGTCGAGAGCGCGCTGATCGAGCATCCGGCCGTGGCCGAATCGGCGGTGGTGGCGAGTCCCGATGCGACGCGCGGCTTCGTGGTCAAGGCCTTCGTGGTACTCGCACCGGGCTATCAAGGCAGCGAGGCGCTGGTCAGCGAGTTGCAAGAGCACGTCAAGCGTGTCACTGCACCTTACAAGTATCCGCGTCGCATCGAATTCGTCGAAGGTCTGCCAAAAACGGTCAGCGGTAAGATTCGGCGCGTGGAGTTGCGCGCCAGGGAAGCGGACGCGGGTTGAGGCGCTTGCGCCCTGAAAGCGATGTCCGAATAAATTCGGACCCACACAGTCGCGGCGCCTTGGCTTGTGGGTCCGAATTTGTTCGGACATTTTCTGCACAGCGTTCGCCATTCCCATGACCGCCCCCAACGCCGAAGAGATCTCGCCCGGCACACGCCGGGCCGCCATCGTCATGATCAGTTTGAGCGCGGTCGCAACCGCCATGATGTTGTCGACCGTCAATGTCGCCTTGCCCAGCATTGCACGTGCACTGCACATCAACGCAATGATCTTGAGCTGGGTACCGATGGCCTATTTGCTGGCCAGCGCAGCTTGCGTTTTAAGCCTCGCGCGGCTGGCCGATATGTTCGGTCGCCGACGCGTATTTGTGGCCGGGACGATCGGTGTGTTGCTGTCTTCGCTGCTGGCGGCCGGTGCCACCAGTAGCGCCATGCTGTTATGGGCACGCGCCCTGCAGGGTGCCTCAGCGGCGGCACTGTTCGCGACGCAGATAGCGATCATTTCCTCAGTCTACCCGCCCGCGCGGCGCGGCGCGGCCATCGGTACGACCATCTCGGCGGTCTATATCGGGCTTTCGCTCGGGCCCTTGGTGGGCGGGCACGTGATCGAGCTATGGTCGTGGCGCGCGGCCTTTGTGCCGCATTTACCGCTGACACTCATGGTGTTGTACCTCGCTGTGCGCCATATGCGTTTCGAATGGCGCGCGGACGAGCGCGGCGAATTCGATGGGGTGGGCGCGGCGCTCTACGCCTGCGGTATCGTGGTGTTGATGATCGGGCTGTCGGCTTTGCCCAGCCTGCGGGGTAGCGCCATGCTGATCGGTGGTGCGGCGCTGTTATGGCTGTTCTTCCGCTACGAACGTCGCCATCCCAATCCGATTTTCGACGTCGAGTTGTTCTACACCAATCGTGTCTTCACGCTGTCCTGTCTGGCCTCGCTGGTGATGTACACCACGACCTTCGCTAACGTCCTGCTGGTGAGTCTGTATCTGCAATATCTGAAGGGCGTACCGCCATCGCAAGCCGGTGTGATCATGATGACCCAGCCGCTGGTGATGGCATTGATCTCGCCCTTCGCCGGGCGTTGGTCCGACCGCATTGAACCGCGTGTCATCGCCTCGCTCGGCATGGCGGTGACGGCGTTCGGTCTGCTCGGTTTCGCGCTACTCGACGCGCGCAGTGCGCTGCATTTGACGGTGGTCTGTCTCGCCATCTGCGGCTTCGGCTTCAGCCTCTTCAGTTCACCCAACGTCAACGCCATCATGGGCGCCGTACCGCGCAGCGATTATTCGCGCGCCTCGGGCGCGATGTCGGTAATGCGGGTGGTGGGCCAGTTGACCAGCATGGGCATGGTGGCGGTGGTGATGGCTCTGTGGCTGGGGCCGGTCGCGATCGAACCAGCGGTCTACGCGCGCCTGGGGCAGGCTATCACTATTTGCTTTGCCTGCGGCGCGGCACTGTCGGCGGCGGGTATCGCATTGTCCCTGGCGCGCGGCCGCGTACACGGTGCGCCTGTCGCGCCGTGAGCGTCCATCGGCGGGTTTTCCTAGCGCTCTATCTGCCGGCACTCTTGCTGGGTATTCCGGCCCAGGCGGCCTTCATGCTGCTGCCCTTGTACGTACTCGATCGCGGCGGCAGCGCGGCGACGGCGGCGGCCGTGGTGGGCTTGCGCGGGCTCGGCATGATGGCCATGGATCTGCCGGCCGGTATGCTTGCCGCGCGCTTCGGCGAGAAGGCCATCATGTTGCTGGCCGTGTCATTCATCATGCTCGCGTTCGTCGGCTATGGCTTGGCGGATGAGCTTGGCTGGTTCTATCTCATCGCTTTTATGAACGGCTGTGGCAGCAGCACTTTCCTGCTTGGTCGCATGAGTTATGTCGCGGCCTATTGCCCCGCCGCCGAGCGCGGCCGCGTGATCGCGATGATCGCCGGTTCGCTACGCGCGTCGGCACTGCTCGGGCCGCTGGCCGGCGGCGCGCTGGCCCACTACGCCGGTTATAACCTGACTTTTCTCTGTGCTTCCCTATCGGTGCTGCTGGCGCTGTTGTGTGTCTTCGCCTTTGCGCGAGCCGAGGCGCCCGCTGCCCGTGAACTCGACTGGCGCACCATTCCCCGACTGGCCATCGAGTATCGCCGGGTGTTCGCCACCGCCGGCGTGGCGGCGGTGGCCTTCATGCTGATGCGTGAATCGCGCACCGTGCTATTGCCTTTGCTGGGGGCCTCACTAGCGCTGGACACTCAGCAGATCGGCACCATCGTGTCGGCTTCGGCCCTGGTTGATATCGCCTTCTTCTACCCGGCTGGTGTGATCATGGACCGCTATGGTCGCCGCGCGACGGCGGTGCCGAGCTCGATGTTGTTCGTAGTGACGCTGGCCGCCATGACCCTCGCGCAGGGCTATGCCAGCTTGCTGGCGGTCGCGCTGGCGGTGGGCGTGGCGAATGGCATGTCGACCGGCATCGTCATGACGCTAGGTACCGATCTGGCACCGGCCGAGCGACGCAGCGAATTTCTGGGGTTGTGGCGCTTGCTCACTGACGCCGGCACAGCGGCCGGGCCGATGGCCATCAGTGCGCTGCTCGCCATAGCGCCGTTGAGTATCGCGGCGCTGGGCGTGGCGGCGCTGGGCGCGCTCGGTAGTTATGTGGTGTATCGGTATGTGGAAGAGACTTTGGTGGTTTGAGATGGTGGGCTGAATGTCCGAATGAATTCGGACCCACAGGGGGACTATGGGAGCAAACCTCGGCAGCTTGTGGGTCCGAATTCATTCGGACATTCATGCGTCGATCACATTCCTGCGGCCCCAATTGAAGAACAAACGCCGCGCTGGCACCTGTCGTCCGGCCAAACGCTGCAGCAGGATTTCAAGCACCAGTTGTTGGACTTCCATCATTGCCAGGCCGGCAGTGTCGTCGACCCGTATCCAGCGCAGATCCTCCAGTTCGCCATCGCCGGCCAAGTCGCCGCTGAACATCTCAGCGGCGGCGGCGAAGAAGCGCGCGTGATAGCGGATCGGCTGGTGGGACGGCGTGATGGCACGGCCGAGAAACTGCAACACACTGAGATCAGGCGCCATCTCGGCGCGGCGGAATTCGTTCCAGGTGGCATGACGGACGGTGCCGACGCTGCCCGCCACACCGAACATCAAACCCGCTTCTTCGCGCGCCTCGCGCACGGCGGCCATGGCGAGTGCGTCAGCTTTGCGCTGGGAGCTGGCGACCGCCAGCTGCGGCACCAGATCCTCGGCCAACGAGCGTACCGGCTGCGCGCGATAGTCGGCGCGGTCGAGGCCACCACCGGGGAATACATACACACCCGGCTTGAAACGCGCCTTGCTGCCGCGACGCCCCATCAGGACTTCATAGTGGGTGTGGCGTTTGCGGTGGATGACGAGGCTGGCGGCATCACGGGGACGGATGGGTGGCATGGGCGCGCAGCGCTCCTCGTGGTGCAGATCGGGCCGGACTGTAGCACAGCCGCGCTGGGCAGGCCGACTGCAGCCCTCTATAATCGGCGGCGATGATTGCCTGCCTCTTTCGCCCCGCGTTCAACCTACACATCCTGCGTTTCTGCTTGTTGGCTGGCTGCTTGCTGATGGCGATGGCAGCGGGTGCTGTGCCAGGCTTGCCCGGCGCGCCGGTGGCGACCCAAGAGGTGCCGGCCGCTGCCCCTGCCGTTCCCGATCCACGTGATCTCGACCCCCAGTGGTGGAATTATTTCGTGGTCGGTGAAGACCGCGACAGCAAGTTACTCGATGCGCGCTACGCTGGGCTGGTCAAACAGCTCGACAGCATTGCGGCCACGCTAGTCGGCGACGAGCGCAATGACCTGGCGCAGTTACGCGCCAGCATTGAGCGCCATTTCGGCCGTTACAAACGCACTTTGCAGACGCCACCGGCACCACCGGCGCCGCCGGTGGTGATGAAGAAAGCTTATCCGCTGGATGACGTGCTCGAACTCGGGCGCGAGAACGAGCAATTGCGCCGCGCGGCCGATCTTGAGGCGCAGGAAATCGCTCTTATCGAACGTTCCCTGGCGCTGGGCCGCGACGAACAAGACGCCGCTAAGCTGCGTTATCGCGATCTGGTGATGGACACGGCGGCGCGTGTGATCGAAGGCGTGCGTTTGGTGCGTGACCGGCTGCGCATCGAAACCTTGAACCAGGAATTGCGTTGGCGGCGTTCCCACCAAAGCGCGCTGGCGGCGGAACTCGATCAGCACTTCAAACAACTCACCACGGCCGGTGATCGCATCGAATGCACGGCGAGTGCGCTGGATGAATGGAAGCGCATCGAGAAGGAAGCGGCGAATGCCGCGCACAGCGCTGGCGCCGATCTGATGAAGCTGCAGTTGACCAGCTCGATTGCGCTCGCCACCAGTCCCGACGAACGCGCGCAGGCCCGTTACCACGACATCAAGACGCTGCGGCGCGGTGTGGAGATTGCGATCGCCGAGGCGCGTCGCGCCTCGGCGGTGCTGGCCCAGCGGCTGTTGCAGCGGGTGGCCGATCGCAATAGTGCCGAGCCGGGTGCTGATCGCGGCTTATTGCGCCAGCAGCAGGCTTTGCTCGACGGCCAGGCGCGGGTTGCGACCGAGCAGGGTGCGCGCGCTGCTCAGCTGCGCAGCGCCATCACCATCGAGCGTGAGTCGGCCGATGAGCCGTCGGTCACGGCGCTGTATGAACGCGCGCGCACTGAATTGACCGGGGTGGAGACCGCGCTTGAGGATCTGGCGGCGCAGTTGCGCAGCGGCACGCAACTGGTCGATATGCTCGATGGGCGGCTGCGCGAACGTGAGGGGCGCGTTGGTCAGAGCCTGCGGCTGCTCAAGGACGCGGTGCGCGGCAGCGTCGCTGAAGCCCACGCACTGCTGTCCTACCCCTTGTTCGAGGTCAACGAGACGCCGGTCACCACCCTTGGCTTGCTGCGTCTGGGGCTGATCTTGACCGCCGCCTGGTGGCTGTCGACATTGATGCGCGGTGGGCTACTGCGCCTCGGGCCGCACAACTCGGCCTTCAGCCCGGCCTCGCTGTATACGGTTGGACGGGTGCTGCACTACCTGCTGCTGACGGTCGGTGTGGTGGTCGGGTTGTCCTCCATCGGTGTCGACCTGACCAAGTTTGCGCTGTTCGCCAGCGCCCTGGGTATCGGTGTCGGTTTCGGCTTACAGACCCTCATCAGTAATTTTGTCGCCGGCCTCATTATCCTGTTCGAGAAGAGTCTTAACGTCGGCGATTTAATCGAGCTGCAGTCCGGCGCGACCGGCATGGTGAAAGAGATCAATATGCGCGCGACGCGCATTACCACCAGCGACAATGTCGACATTCTGGTACCGAACTCCGAGTTCATGAGCAGCAAGGTCATGAATTGGACCTTGGAGGATGCCTATCGACGCATCCACGTGCCCTTCACGGTGACCTACGAGACCGATAAGACCTTGGTGCGCAGCGCGGCATTGGCCGCCGCCGAAGATGTCGAGCACACCTTAACCGACCACCCCAACCGCGAACCGCAGGTGTGGCTGGTGCGTTTCGGCGACACCGGACTCGACTTCGAACTGGTGGTGTGGCTCAACCTGCGCGCCCTCAAGCGGCCCGGCTCGGTGATCTCGGATTACTGCTGGGCGCTCGATACACGCTTGCGCGAACATGCCATCGAGATCGCCTGGCCGAAACCGGCCGCACCGCCGCGCAAAACAGCGCAAGAAGAGGGCTAGCCGCGCTTGTCGCGTGGCGCATACTCGCCGCAGCCACCCACTGTCATGCTCGCACCACGGAGACTCGATCATGGACCCATCTCGTTTCATACCGCGCACCGCTGCCGGTGTCGTGACCCTGCTCGGCGGTCTGCTACTGGTGGGCGTTGCGCCTGCCGCCGAGGAAGCTACCGCCGAGACGCCGATATCGCCCCATACATTCAGTGCCAATGTCGGCCTGTTTTCCGAGTACGTCTTCCGCGGTATTACCAATAGCAACGAAGGGCCGGCCATCCAGGGCGGTTTCGACTACGCCCACGCGTCGGGTTTCTATGCCGGCGGCTGGGCTTCTAATATTGAATTCGGCGGCGGTCCGGCCAGCGATACGGCATCCATCGAGATAGATGTCTACGCTGGCTACGCCGCTAAGTTGGCCAATGGCATCGGCTGGGATGTCGGCATGATTTACTACGCCTATCCCGACCAGAACGAGGATGTCGGCGCCGACTACAACTACTACGAAAGCTACGGCAAGCTGAATTACAGCTGGGCAGGGATCCCGTTCACGCCGTCCTTGGAAGTCGGCTTGTACTATTCGCCGGACTATTTCGGCGAGGACGGCGACGCGGTCTACACCTACGGCACCGTGGGCGCGAGTCTGCCCTATGATTTCAATCCCTATGTCACGGTCGGCTATCAAAACGTGGATGGCGACAAGACGTCCGGGCCGGCCGGCTACGATTACGTGCATTACGCGATAGGCATGAGCAAGACCTTAGGTCAGTTCACCGCCGATCTATCCTGGCAGGATGCGCGCGATCTGAGTGCTTGCAATGAGACCTGCAAGGCCGTGGTGTTCTCGATCTCAAGCAGTTGGTAAGCGTTCGACGTCGATCGTAACTACGGCAGGCGCTTGCATCCGCGTTTCGCAGCCGGGGTTTTCGCCCGTGACCCGAAGGTCGATCGCTCGGACAGTTATGGGTTCAGTTCAGTGCACCGCGCGCAGCTTGTTCGTCACTTCATGCGTTTGATTTCATCGAGAAAGCTGCGGCGTACCCCGAGCAGCCCGAGCGCCTCCCAGGTTGGCGTAAGACGTCGTATGCGCTGCTTGAACGAGTCTTCGTACGATTCCTCGTCGAGGTAACCGTGCTGGTACTGGAAGAACATGTTGTCCCAGTGGGTCTGTTGGGCGATTTGCCACAAGCGGAAGCGGGCGCGCTCTTCGCTGTTGAGGTGCTCAAGCGCGGTGACATCTTCAGGATAGCCGAGGTCAGTGAGTTTCATGATGACCGGTGCGATGTATTCGGAATCGGCGGCCTGTACGAGCATGGTCTGCAGTGCAGTGGATCGCATTTGATATGTTTGCGCCAGTGCGAGTTTGCGGCCCTCGTCCATTGCCTGCGTGTTGAGGCGGACCTGCTTGCTCAGATAGATCAACGTGGCGACGACGCTAAGCGCGCCGATGATCGAGCCTATCGCTCCGAAGTCCTGCAATGTCATGATTTTCCTCCCCCGAGGTGACGGATGATGCCAGGGTCGGGGATCAGAGCAGGGTTTTTGCCTATGATCAAACCTAGCTCCAGACGCATTAGTTGAACACAAACCCCTCATACCCCGCCGTCTTCACCCTCTGCCACTGCTCCAGATAGTCAGGCATGCCGATCGGGTAGTTGATCATCTGCGCGGCCTTGCCCGGGATATTGGTGGCCATATACCAGGACTCCGCGCGTCCAAACAAGGTGCCGGCCGCGAACTCGTCGATACGTTTACGCCAGCTTGCATCGGCCTGCGCGCTCGCCTCGATGCGGTTCAGACCGTGGTCTCTCATGTATTGCAATAAGCTCACGATTTCATCGCCCTGTAACTCGGAGCAGCTGGGACCATTACTCAATCCGGAGGGCGCCAAGGGGCCGTAGACGAACAACATATTGGGAAAGCCATGGGTCATGGACCCCATGAATGCACTCACGCCTTTTTGCCATTGGCTGCGCAAACTGACACCGGCCGAGTTCTTGATATCCATCGCCGTGAGTCCGCCGGTGACCATGTCGAAGCCGGTCGCCAGCACCAGGATGTCCAGCGCATGGATACGCCCGTCGCGGGTCTGAACGCCTTCGCGGGTGATGGCTTCGATGGGCGTTGCACGCAAGTCGACGAGTTCCACGTTGGGCTGATTGAAGACTTCGAAATAGCGCTGCTCCAGCGAAATACGCTTCACGCCATAGGGATGCGGTGGCACGGTGGGCGCCAGCTTTTCAGCCATCTCAGGGTCGGTGAGCCGGAGTCTGACCTTGTCGCGCCAGAAGTCATAGGCCATGCGGTTGACCCGTTCGTCGGTATAGATTTCGGCGAAATTACCCAGCCACGGTACGAAGCCGCCTTCTTGCCAGTAAGCTTCGTACATCTGCTGGATCTGTTGCGGCGTATAGCCGGCGGCACTCTCGCCGGCGTAGTCGAGATAGTCGAAATCGTAGCCGGCGCGGGTGTGGGCGCGTCGTGCGTATTTTTCCTTCATGTTCACTTT
>JANLSI010000290.1:0-3153 GCA_031362345.1 Pseudomonadota bacterium | reverse complement strand
CCACGATGATGACCGCCGCTGGCGGCGGCATGTCCGTGATGCCGCCGCGCAGGACGTCGACAGCGATCATCTCGTCGGGCGACATCGCGGCCAGGGAATAGGTGCCGGGCACGTCGACCAGGCGCACCTGGCGGCCCGCGACCTCGGTATAGCCGGACACCTGCTCGACAGTGACACCTGGATAGTTGCCGACCTTCTGGCGCAGCCCGGTCAGGCAATTGAATAAGGTGCTCTTGCCGGTGTTGGGGTTGCCGAGGGTGACGACCAACGGCATCGTCTCAGACGCAGGTAGGGCGCTCACGGGTAGCTCAGCTGACGCGGCTTATGAGGACATTGGCCGCTTCCTTGCCACGCAGCGAAAGGGCGTAGCCCATAACGCGGATCTCGATGGGATCACCGGCCGGGGCGTAGCGCAGAACTTCGATCTCGATGCCTTCCACCAAGCCCATCTGCATCAGCCGCTGCGCGGTTTCGTCGATTTCAGAGAAACCCTCCACGACGCCCGTCTGGCCGGGACGCAGGGTCGCGAGGGTGGTAGTCATGGGCGGCTGAGCAGGCCGAACAACGAGCGACGGCGGCGCGGTTCTAAATTAACGTGGATGCTGGAAGCTTCGCTGCGGTTGATGGCCCAGCGCTCGTTATCGATGCCGATCAGAACCGGGTCGCCGGCGCGCAATACGCCGAGACTGGTGCCTGGCACGATGCCGCGGGCGGCAAGACGCGCAGTGGTGTGGGGATCATCGGCATCAATGGAAACGATGATGGCGCGGTCGCCTGGCTTGAGATTCGGTAGGGTAACCACGTTGCTTCGCGACCTCGGCCTCGGACTTTGGGGCCCGGTAGTTTTTGAATACTAATCATTCTTAGTTGCAATAACAATGTAGACGATAGACCCAGCGTGCGACCTGATCCCCGTCAAGGCTTGCCACGGCGCGTACCAAGCCGGTAATAGGGCGCAACTTCCGGCGCCGAATTGCTTAGGTGCAGGCGTTTGATGTCGCGCCAGTACTCGGCCGTCAGCAGGTCGCCGTGCTGTTCCAGGAAGGCCGCTCTGAGTCGATCGCCGATGGCTAGGAAACGAATGAATTCTTCCGGGAAGATGTCACGAGGACCAACGTAGAACCAGTTCTCAGCGCTCATTTCGTCGTCGAGGTTGTCGCTCGTCGGCAGCTCGCGGAACTGGCATTCGGTGACCAGGCACAGCTCGTCATAATCGTAGAAGATCACGCGCCCGTGGCGCGACACGCCGAAATTCTTCAACAGCAGATCCCCAGCAAAGATATTCGTCATGGCCAGATCCTTGATGGCCTGGCCATAGTCGAGCAGCGCCAGGAGCGCCTCGTCGAAAGCGTAATCCTGCAGATAAAGATTGAGCGGCGTTACGCGACGCTCGGAATAGAGGTGATCGATGACCAGTTGGTCGCCTTCGATGCGCACGGTTTGCGAAGTGCTAGTCAGCAGTTCCTCGACCAGTTCCGGCGCAAATTTGGCGAGTGGAAATTCGATGTTGCGAAATTCCTGGGTGTCGATTAATCGTCCGGCACGATCGTGATTGAACACGAACTTATACTTTTTCTTAACCCCTTCGTGGCTGATGTTCTTGGTGTAACCAAAGCTGTCGCGGATGACTTTGAATACCAGATCGTAGGACGGCAGGGTGAAAACCAGCATCACCAGGCCGCGATCGCCGGCGGCGTGTATGAATTGATCTTCGCAGGCGCGCAGATGGTGGAAGAACGAGCGATATCGTTCAGTCTTGCCTTGCCGCGCGCGGCCAAGAATCGTGTACAGCTCGTCGAGCGGCTTGCGCGGCATCATCGCCTTGATGAAGTACACCGCGCCTTCGACCGGCTCGACGTCGACCATAAAATAAGAGCGCGTAAAGCCGAACAGCACGCTGACGTCGTCACTTGAGGTCAAGACCGCTTCGACGCGAATGCCGTCGCTGGTGTTTTCGAAGGCCAGTACGAAGGGCGCGTTACGCGTAGCCCAGAACATCTTGCCGACCACGAAAGCACGGCTCGACTGATAGAAGATGTCGTGCATCATTTCCAGCCGGCGCACGCATTCGTCGGGCGGCCCGTCGTGGCCAACCACACGCAGGATCTCGGCGCCGATGAACTCGACGTCGGCCTCGACATCCACATAGGGCGTTTTGAACTGAAAGTCAGCGAGCAGGCGCGTGAGGATGGCGCGGACATTGCTCCAGTTGACGTAGTTGTGTTGGCGCGCTGGATAGCGCAGCGGCGCTTCGGCAGCGACGACATCAGCGGTATCGGAGACCTGGGTCGGATCGACGTGCAGATCGCGCAGGATGTCGCGATGCACGGAGTTGAAGAAGGTCTTGGCGAACTCGCCGTCGGGAATGTCGTCGACGCGGCTCCAGTAGATGGCGCGGATAGCCGGCCATTGCGGCAGCAGATCGACTTGCTCCGGAAACAGTCTGCGTAAGGTGCTGAGGGTGCGCGAAACGGACTTTTCGTAGAGTTCGATGCGCTCGCTCAGATCGTTGCGGGCGCCCGCCCAGTCGTAGCTCTCGAAGCGTGAGCGCGCGCGCTGGGTGATACGGCGGAAATTATTGTTGTAGTTGACGAAACCGTCGTGGATCGCGGCAGCGGCCTGCCGGATCCACAAGTGGGTGTCGCACGCGTCCACAGGAACGCGAAGCTTAGAGGTTGGAGATCAGGGCGTCGCCGAACTCGCTGCACTTGACCTCGCGCGCGCCTTCCATCAGCCGTGCGAAATCGTAGGTGACCGTCTTCTGCGCAATCGTGCGATCCATGGCGGTGATGATCGCATCGGCCGCTTCGGTCCAGCCCATGTAGCGCAGCATCATCTCGCCGGAGAGGATGACCGAGCCCGGATTGACCTTGTCCTGGTTGGCATACTTGGGCGCCGTGCCGTGAGTCGCCTCGAACACGGCGTGGCCGGTCACGTAGTTGACATTGCCGCCGGGCGCGATGCCGATGCCACCGACCTGCGCGGCCAGTGCATCGGAGAGGTAGTCGCCGTTGAGGTTCATCGTGGCGATCACGTCGAACTCGTCGGGACGCGTCAGCACCTGCTGCAGCGTGATGTCGGCGATCGCATCCTTGACGATGATCTTGCCCGCCTGTTTGGCCGCTTCCTGCTCGGCATTCGCGACCTTGTCGC
>JANLSI010000169.1:0-2170 GCA_031362345.1 Pseudomonadota bacterium | reverse complement strand
AGGCAAGTCGGAACTGGTGGCGAGCGGCTTCATCAATCCGTGGAACGTACGCTTCGTCGGCAATCGCCTGTGGGTAGGCGATATCAATGGCGACTTCATCTATGGGCGGCGCGAGTTGCCCGATGGCTTCATCGTTGAAGTGAGCGCTGATGAGGGGGCCCGCGCGCGACTACGCGATCCATAACTCTACTCGCCGCCAGCAAGGTCAACAGACTTTGGGACTTGGCACGAGGATCGGCCCCCTTCGATCGCCAGCCACGGCCCCACTCTATCGGGGGCAGGGTTTCCCCCACAGTTTGCCCGCACCCGGCGCCGTGCTAGCTTCGAGGATTCTGAGTGCCCGCCAGCCTGCCCATACCGCACGCCTGGCGCGGCGCTCATCGGTCAATTCGACACGGCGCATTGCGCGCGGGCCCGTGTCTCGCAAGGGGATAGAGAGAATGAATACGCAGACTAAAGCAGCGCCGCAGGTTGCCAACCCGCAGCACGAAGTGGTGATCCTGGGCGCCGGAGTATCGGGCATTTACCAGCTTTATCGCCTGGTGCAGCTGGGCGTGAACGTGACGGTGCTCGAAGCCGCCAGCGACCTCGGCGGCACCTGGTATTGGAACCGCTATCCAGGCGCCCGTTTCGATTCCGAGTCTTATACCTACGGCTACTCGTTCTCCAAGGAGCTGCTGCAGGAATGGGATTGGCCAGAGCGCTTCTCGGCCCAGCCAGACACCTTGCGCTATCTGAACCATGTTGCCAAAAAATTCGATCTGCGCCGCCACATGCAGTTCGGCTGCAAGGTCAAGGCCGCCCATTTCGACGAAGAGAATAATCTATGGCGCGTTTACCTTGAGAATGGCCGCGAAATAACCACCCGCATCATCGTCACCGGTCTGGGCCTGCTGTCGGCGCCGACCATGCCGCGCATTGCGGGGCTCGATGCCTTCAAGGGGCCGTCTTTTCATACCTATTACTGGCCCAAGGAGGCGATCGAGCTGGCGGGTAAGCGCGTCGCCGTGATCGGCACCGGCGCGACCGGCGTGCAGGTGATCTCCGAGCTCGCGGACAAGGTCGGCGAGCTGACAGTATTCCAGCGTCGCCCCAACTGGTGTGCGCCACTCAACAACAGCAAGTTGACGCCCGAACAGATGGCCGACATCAAGTCGCGCTACGACGAAATCTTCGCGACTTGCCTGCGCACACCGGGTGGCTTTGAGCACGAACCGGATCGCCGCGGCTTCTACGAAGTCTCGCGCGAAGAGCGCGTCGCGCTGTGGGACAAGCTTTATGCTGAACCGGGCTTCGGCATCTGGCTGAGTAATTTCCGTGAGATCTTCACCGACGAAGTGGCGAACGCCGAGTTCTCGGAATACATCGCCGAACGCATCCGCCAGCGCGTGAAGGATCCGCTGCTGGCCGAGAAACTGATCCCCAAGGATCACGGCTTCGGTATCCAGCGCGTACCGCTGGAAACGCGCTACTACGACGTCTACAACCGCGACAATGTGCAGCTGGTCGACATCCAAGCCACGCCGATCGAGACCGTCACGGCCAAGGGCATACGCACGTCAGAGAAAGAGTATGAATTCGATTTGATCGTATACGCGACGGGCTTCGACGCCATCACCGGCGCCTACGATCGCATTGACTTCCAAGGGGTGGGCGGCCAGAAGCTGCGTGACAAGTGGAACGACGGCCCGGTCACGTTCCTGGGTATGCAGATCAGCGGCTTCCCGAATTTCATCACGGTCGCCGGTCCGCAGAGCGGCTCGGCGTCAACCAACTTCCCACGCGGCATCGAGATCGGTGTCGACTGGGTGACCGAGATGCTGCAGTACATGTGGCAGCACGGTTACACCCGTGTCGAAGCCACCCCCGCCGCCGAAGAGCGCTGGACCAACCACGTCGCCAAGATGTACAGCACCATGCTGATGCGCAAGGCCAAGGGCTGGTTCACCGGCTACAACTCCAACGTCGATGGCCATGAACACGGCCGCGTGCGCTACTTCGTCTACAACGGCGGCGCACCGAAATTCCTGGCGACCATCAAGCAGGTGGCCGAAGAGAATTACAAGGGCATGAGCTTCGAGTAAGTTTGTCGCCGTCGCAGACCCCCCTCTGCGACGGCTAGGCCAGGGGCAGGTGCGCAAAACTTTGCCGGGCCGGGCGTCTGTGTCGG
>JANLSI010000119.1:0-2995 GCA_031362345.1 Pseudomonadota bacterium | reverse complement strand
CAGGAAACGATGCCGACCCTGATCAATGTGATGATCAATCCGCAATCAACGCGCAAGCCGCAGAAGTTTGATTGGTTGACGCGTTAGGGCCGGTCCTATGCGCCTACAAAGCCTCCATCGCCGCATAGCGCTGGGCTACTTCTTCCAGATCCGCAATCAACTCTAGCGCCGCCGGCGGTAAGACCCGATCGACCAGCGTGCCGATCAACATCGGCAGCTCCAGCAATCTCGATTGGGCTGCGGGCAAGCGCAGGGGCACGAAAGCGTTATTGGCTACTTCGGCGTGCAGCAGGGCGGTCGTTGCGAAGCCGACCGCGTCGGTCTCGCGCACAATGGCGCGTACCACTCCAAAGTCGTTGACAACGACCGCTGCATCGCGGCGCGCTGCGTTGCCAGCTTCGTTGCGTAGCTCGTCGCCGATGCGACGGATGAACCAGCGTGGGCCGGGGCCTTGGACGATGGGATAGGCCATGATACGCGCCAGACTGTGGGTACCGGCATTAGCAAGCGGATGACTGGGCCGCACGAAGGGCAGGGCGTGGATGACGCCGATCTCACGCAATTGCAGGCCGGCGGTCGGCACATCGGGACGCACGCCGAAAAAGAAATCGATGCGTTTTTCGCGCAGCTCATGGACCAGCGTGCTGGAGTCCAGCGCCTGTAGACGAAAGCGCAAGCTGGGGTAACGCCGCATACCACGGGCAATGGCTTCGGTGAGATAGGGTTCGATGAGGCCGGCTTCGGCGCCGATCGCCAGGCGCCCGCTGGCCGAGCCCTTGATGAGGCCGATCTCGCGGTGGGCTTCGTCCATCAGGCGCAGCGCCTGGGCGGCGGCTTCGATCACGACCTTGCCGTAGACCGTCGGGTGGGAGCCGCGCCGATCGCGTTCGAACAAGGGCGCGCCGTAGGCCGTTTCCATGCGCGTGACGACATCGCTCAAGGTCGATTGAGACATGCCCAGCGCCTCGGCCGCGCGGCGCATATTGCCGACGTAGGCGAGTTCGGTCAGGGCTTCGAGTTCTTCGCGGTGATGCATGGCTTGATGCCCAGCGGGCCATGGCTCCCCGCGGAAAGCGAGTCGCCAATCTAGTGTGACCGAATAGTCGAACGTATCGAGTCTATTATCCGGTTTTACGAACGGCAAGCATTGGTGCCAGTATTTGCGTCCTGACCGGGGCCGCGCTCGCGCCGGCTCCGCATCGACCGCTAAGAGGCTCAAGCCGGCTGTCGGTCCCACGCGTTATTCAGAGGAGAGGCGTTCCATGACTCAATTCGACACCCTTATTCAGAACGGCACCATCATCGATGGCACGCGCGCGCCGCGCTTCTCAGGCGATGTTGGCATCCGCGACGGTAAAGTCGTCGCAATCTCGCGCACGCCCTTGAACAAGAGCGACGCCAAAACGGTCATCGACGCCAGTGGGCTTATCGTGGCGCCGGGCTTCGTTGATCTGCACACCCATTACGACGCGCAGATCCAGTGGGACCCCTACTGCACCCTGTCCGGCTGGCACGGCGTGACTTCACTGGTACTCGGCAACTGCGGCTTCGGTTTCGCGCCAGTCAAGCCCGAGAATCGCGAGCGCGTGATGCTCTCCATGTCGCGCGTCGAGGCGATTCCCTTCGACTCCATGAAGGAAGGCATGCTGTGGGATTGGGTGACTTTCCCGGAATGGCTGGACAGCTTGGCGCGCATGCCGAAGGGCATCAATGTCATCTCCTACGTGCCGCTCGGTCCGCTCATGATCTGGGTGATGGGGCTTGAGGAAGCCAAGTCGCGTGAACCGACGGATGCTGAAATGGCGGAGATGTGCCGCTTGATCAATGTCGGTATGGACGCGGGAGCACCGGGTTGGTCGGTACAGAAATTGGGTGATGGATTCACCTCGGTACAGCGTGACTACGACGGTACGCCGATGGTCACCGATATGATGAGCAATGAAACCTGCCTCAAGTTCGCCGAAGTGCTGAAGAAGCGCGGCAACGGCCATATCCAGATCACCCAGGCGCGAGAAGATATCTACGAGGATCTGGTGTTCGTCGAGAAGCTCGCCGAAGTGTCGGGTTGCCCGATACTGTTCAACGTCGTGTCGGCCAACAACTACCATCCGCGTCAGAGCAAGCGTCTGCTGGCGTGGGCCGAGAAGGCCCAGGCCAAGGGTAATCAAGTCTGGTTGCAGGCGGTCAGCGTCGGCAACGAGCAGACCTATACCTTCGCAGATTTCAATCTGCTTGATGGCCAGGACGACTGGCGCAATGTCACGCTCGGCGACGTGGCGACGCGTAAAGCGAAGATGCAGGATGCGCAAATCCGCGCGAATCTCCGCGAAGACTACGATCATGGCCGGATGCCGGTCGTGACCGGCCCGATCAAGCTCTTCGAAATTCACCGCACGGTGAAGCCTGCGAATAAAAAGTGGGAAGGTATGACGCTCGAGCAGATCGGCGCTGCCCAGGGCCGTCATCCGATCGACTGCCTACTCGACATCGTGGTCGATGAAAATCTGCAGACCGAGATCTTCACGCCGCCGTTCAACACCGATTTGGAATTGAACCGTGAGATCTTCACCAGCGAATACACCGTGCCCGGTGTGTCCGACGGCGGTGCCCACACCAAGTTCGTGACCATCGGTCGTTATACCACCGAGTTCATCACCGACTTCGTGCGGGACCGGAACATCCTCAGTCTCGAAGAGGCCCATTACAAGCTGTCGTGTCTGCCAGCAAAGATGGCCGGCTTTCTCGACCGCGGCACGCTCACCGAAGGACGCCCAGCCGACATCGTCATCTACGATTACGATGCATTGCGTGCAACGCCGTCGGAAATCGTCCACGACTTCCCGGGCGGCGAATGGCGCCGCGTGCAGAAGGCCGAGGGCTACCGTCACATCATGGTCAACGGCGAAGTCACGTTCCGCGACGGCGAATGCACGGGTGCAACACCCGGCAAGCTGCTGCGTCACGGTCAGGCTTGAGGCGAGGAGAGGCCAGGGAG
>JANLSI010000101.1:0-2737 GCA_031362345.1 Pseudomonadota bacterium | reverse complement strand
CACTCAGCAGGCCGGGCACCAGCCGATCGAGATCGGCCAAGCGCAAGCGCGCCAACAGCACCAAGGGCAAGCGCAGACTCAGACCGTCGCGCGGATGGCCGGGTTCGAAACGATAGTCGAGCGCGCAGGCCGTGCCACCGATGGTCAACTGATCGGGAAACAGCCAGGCTTGCACCGTGCCGAACTGCGCGGTGGTGGCGTCGCTCTCACCCATGCACAAGCCCGCCATGCGCGTCGCGTCCTCGCGCAGCCAGGCCAGCAGGTCGCGGCGAGTCACGATATTCAGCGGCAGACGCTGCTCGTAGAACTCATGCAGTTCCGCGCGCCCGACCAGCAGATCACGCCGTCGCACCCGCGCTTCGAGGCTACGGATGGCGCTGAGCAGCGCGCGGTTGTGGGCGAGAAATTCCGTGTCTTCGCCCAATTCACCATCGAGCAGACTGGTGTCGATGAAAATCGCGCGCGCCACCGATGGGTCGATACGCGCGTAGTCGATCAGTCGCGCATGGCTGATGGTCAGACCATACAGGCGCTGGATCTCGGTCGCCCGCACACAGCCGCGCCGCCCATCCCAATGGGGTGCTTCATAGCTGCGCTTGATCAGATGCGACGCGACCTGCTCCAGCCACTGCGGCTCGATGCGGGCAGCCGTGCGCGCATAGCGCTGGCGCGTCTCGATGACCTCGGCCGCCACCACCCACGGCGCCGCACGCCGGGCCAGCACTGAGGACGGATGCAGTTGGAAACTCGCACTACGACAACCGCCATAGTGATCTAGCTGCCATTCACCGACCTGGCTGAGAAAGCCAGCCGCAATCGCGGTCTGGATGGCCTTATAGCTCGCCGGCAGCGGGTTCATACTCAATCCGGCATCACCGGCGAGCTTGGCCAAGGTGTCGTGCAGCTGCGCCCATTCGGCCATGCGCGCCGCCGACAAGAACCGACGGCGACAGACCCGCTGCTGCTTCTTGGCCGGCAGCATGCGCAGCTCGCCGGCAAACGGCCAGGCGCGCAGAAACCACATGAAATCGGAACGTTTATCGGCGAAGGCAGCATGGGCACGGTCGGCCGCGTCGCGCACTTCATGGGGCCGCTCACGCGGATCGGCAATACTCAAGGCCGCCACGATCACCAGGCATTCGCGCAGACAACCGAGCTTGCTGCCGGCATCCAAAACTCGCGCCAAACGCGGGTCTATCGGGAAGCGAGCAAGTTGCGCGCCGAGCGCGGTCAGTTCGCGCGCGGCATTCAATGCGCCTATCTCCTGCAAGACCAGATAGGCATCTTTGATTAGGCGGATGGACGGCGGCTCGGCGAAAGCGAAACCCTCGACGTCGGACACGCCCATGGCCTTCAGCTTCAACACCACGCCGGCGAGATTGGTGCGTTGGATCTCGGGCTCGATGCGTGGGCGCCGCGCTAGAAAATCTGCTTCGCTATAGAGCCGGATGCAGATGCCGGCGGATTCGCGGCCACAGCGTCCGCTACGCTGGTCGGCATTGGCCTGGGGGATCTTCTCGACGGGTAATTGCTGCAGCTTACGGCGCGGGCTGTAGCGGCTGATACGGGCCAGCCCGGTGTCGATCACATGACGCACACGCGGCACCGTCAACGAGGTCTCGGCAACATTGGTGGCGAGGATCAGCCGGCGCCGCGGACCGGGCTCGAAAATGCGCGCCTGGCGGGCCGTGCCGAGCCGCGCGTAGAGCGTGAAGATGTCGGTGTTTTCGAAGTGGGCGCGACCGATGCGCTGCGCGACAGCGCGGATCTCGCGCTCGCCGGGCAGGAATACCAGCACGTCGCCGCGCGCCTCGGCGTCCAGTTCGCGGACCGCCGCGACGATGGCCTCATCGATATCGATTTCATCCTCGTCATCGGCCGGCGGCGGGCGGTAACGGATCTCGATCGGGTGGGAACGATCGGGAATGACATAGCTCACAGCATCGTCGAAGAAGCGCTCGAAAATGCCGGCATCAATGGTGGCCGAGGTCAGGATCAGTTTCAGATTGGGTCGCGCCGCCAGCACCTGTTTGAGATAGCCGATCAGGAAATCGACATTCAGCGAGCGCTCGTGCACCTCGTCGATGATTAAGGTGTCGTATTGTTCCAGGCGTGGGTCGCGGTGGATCTCATTCAAGAGAATGCCATCGGTCATGAGTTTGACCCGCGTCACGGGCTCGAGGTTGTCGTCAAAACGCACGCAATGGCCGACCAAGCGCCCGGCTGGGGTGGCAGTCTCTTCGGCCACACGCCGCGCAATAGCACGGGCGGCGATACGGCGCGGCTGGGTATGGCCGATGCGGCCGGCCACGCCGCGGCCGAGGCGCAGACAGAGCTTGGGTAGTTGAGTCGATTTGCCACAGCCGGTTTCACCGCTGACGATGACGACCTGATGGCGCTCGATGAGCCCCGCGATGGCATCGGCATGGGCGCTGAAGGGCAGTGTGGCGGGAAACTCCAGACGCATGGGCAGCGCCGCTCGCGCCTCGCGCACGCGGCGCGAGCGCGTCAGCTGGTCTTGCAATTGGCGCAGGCTGCGTTCGACATAGCCCGGGCGCAGGCGCCGGCCACGGCCGCGCAGCTTGCGGCGTAGCGCTTGAATGCCCCGTGCCAGTAGCTGCTGATCGAATATCAGACAGCTGCCGAGTTCCGCTTCGAGCGCGCGCAGCGCGTCGCGCCAGGCGTCTGCGGCGACCATTGCGGTGCCGTCGGCGGGTGTCATGGCGCGCTGCGCTCG
>JANLSI010000095.1:0-3703 GCA_031362345.1 Pseudomonadota bacterium | reverse complement strand
GCCGCGCCGGCCTCTCCGGCGTGAAGGCGAGTCTATTGCGCGAAGTAGCAAGCGCCGCCGATCTCGCCGCGCCAGCACGCCTGGCCGCGCTGATCAAGCAGCTACCCTTGGAGTTCCATGGCACGCGTCCGCTCGCCGAGGCGATCAGCACTGCTGGCGGCATTGCGTTGGCCGCGCTCGATGGGGACTACATGTTGCGCGCCCTGCCCGGTGTGTTCTGCGCCGGTGAAATGCTGGACTGGGAGGCACCGACCGGCGGCTATCTATTGAGCGCCTGTCTCGCCACCGGCAAGGTGGCCGGCGCGGCGGCGGCATGCTGGAAAAACTTCTAGTTCGAGCGACTTTCCGGGCTCGGACTTTTCCGCTACTTTGAATAGCGCACATCCACGCCATCATGAGGTGACCTATGGCTTCCCTTCCCGCCGGCTATCCGGAACAGGCATTCGATGCCTTTGCCTATCTCACCACCCTCAAGCAGCTGTCCGTCGAGGACATGCAGGTGCTGGCCATGATCGAATGCTTCGGCGAAGCCTACTATCTGCTGCTGGCTGACAACGTCACCCATCCCGAAGCGAAGGTGCTGCTGACACGCAATGGCAACGAAGAGCGCGGCCATGCCCATCGCCTGCTGAAGGCCATCAAGCTCAAAGGCGGTAGCGAGTTCACACTGCCGGCCAATGAAGACAATCCGTTCTTCAAGTTCTGTCCGACTGAATTGAAATACGACAGCGATCTGATCGCAGCGCTGGAAAAAGGCGAAGCGGACGGTGATCTGGTCTACCAGGTATGGGCCGACGCCGAGTGCGATCCGCAGATCGCCGATCTGCTGCGCCTGAACGGCCGCGAAGAAACGCGCCATGGCGAGCGCGTCAGCGCAGTGATAAAGCTGCTGGCGGCCTGAGGGGGAGATTCCTCTTCTCTTCGGTTCTTTCCCCTGTAGGTGCGAATTTATTCGCACCTACAGGGGAGCATGGGAGGGTTAGTCATCCCTCACATGCAACCAATCAGCCTCAGTGCTGATGCCCCAACGCGCAAGAGAACAAACGCTTGGGATTATCGACCAGAATCGTCTCAATCTGCTCTTCCGTCACGCCGGCGGCGCGCATCTTTGGCAGGATTTCCTTGAAGATGTGATTCGAGCGCCAGTTTGGCAGCATTTCCTGCATGGCTTCGAAGCTGCTGGCATAGGGAAACGGCCGGCCCAGCCAGCACGAGATGGAATCGTGGGACATCAGCACGCGCGTCAGGTGCCCGGCCGCGATCATCTTGATGATGTTGGCGATGCGCACTTCGTCGGGCTGAAACAGTGAAATACCAAAGCGATCAAAACCGACGAAGGCACCGCGATCAGCCAGCGACTTCTGATATTCGAAATCCGTGGTGCCATCGGAATGACCGACCACCAGCTGTTCAGATGGACAGCCCTCACCGGTCACCAGATCGATCTGGTCATGGCCGCAGCTCGCATTCTGCGTATGGGAAATGACCGGCACGCCGGTGGCCTTGGCGGCGCGCGCGCCGGCGATAACGAGCTTGCGCTCGTAGTCGGAGACTACGCCGTCACCGGTCGCAATCTTGACCGCACCGGCCTTGATGCCGGTCTCGCCTATGCCTTGTTCGATCTCCTGAATGTAGATCGCGACGAGTTCTTCCATGGGCATGTGACGGAAGGTATAGGTATTGCCTTCGGCTTCGAAGTAGGCGCCGGTGGTGCAGATAATACGCATGCCGCTCTTCTGCGAGAGCTCGGCGAGAAACACCGGGTCGCGACCGAAGTCCATCGGACAGGGGTCGACGAAGGTGCCCACCCCGTGGCTCTGCAATTCGTGCATCTGATCCACGGCGCGGATCATCGCGTCATTGCGTTTGAACTTCGGCGCGCGCGCGTCGAGTTCCCAGCCCGGGTAGCCGATCAACACGTGCTCGTGGATCAGCGTGCGGCCGAGCTGATGCGGTTCGGCGGTGCCGGTCGTGGTCTGAATCTTGGTCAAAGCCATGCTCTCTCCCCTTCTTCTTGATAGCCCGGTAGCACCGGGCACGGTCATGTCTTAAATTTTCTCCGGCGCGTAGGCGCGCAGGAACATCGCAACGGTATCGCGCGCGAGTTCTGTCAGCGCTTGCAGGTTCGGCGCCGCGCCGACGTTGAGCAGCACGCGCAAATGCTCGGTGCCCTTCAACATCGAGAAAAACTGATCGGCCGCACGCGTCGGCGCAGCGACCTGCAAGACGCCCTCGGCATCGAAGCGTTCCAGCAGGCGCGCAAGGGCGGCCAGGGTCGGCGTGGGGCCGGCGATCCAGAACACTTCGTTCATACGGGTCTCGGCGCTGGCGCTGGTCATCAGTACGCGATGCAGGGCAATGACGTCGGCATGGAACATGAGATTCAGGAAAGACAGCGCGATGCGGGTCAGCGCCTCGCGGGGGCCCAGCGGCGCGAGTTCGACGAATTCGCGGGCCTCGAAATGCTCGTCGCACTTCGCGCCGATCAAGGCCACGAACAAGCCTTCTTTGTCGGCGAAATGACTGTAAACGGTGAGCTTGGAAACACCCGCTGCGGCGGCGATACGCTCGACGGTGGCGCGCTCGAAACCGAGTTCGAGTATGAGCTGCGAGGCAGCCGCCAGGATCGCGGCGCGCTTTTCCATGTCCTTCGGCCGTCCGATCAGGCGGGGCGATGGGTTGTTCATGGGCGGCAGACCGATGTCATGGCCGAAATACTACTGCACCGGTCAGCGCAGCTGTGAGTGCCTGTGATCCGTTGCGGCGCGGAGCTCAGGGAGCTTGCAGTGCGGCGAGTGCCTTACGCACGACGGGCTCGCTCCAGGCGCGCGGTCCGCGCAGACGACCGATGAAGTAGCCGTGGTCGTCGATGAGATAGGAGACCGGCAAACCCCAGCCCCAGAAACTGTCGCTCACACCGCTCGCCCTGGCGACATAGGTCGGAAGGTGCACGCCTAGCTCGCGAGCAAAGGCCGCTACTTCGGCGGCCGTGGCGTTGTCGTCGACGGCTACCAGCACTACCACGAAACGCGCCGGGTCGAGGCTGGCGGCGAGACTGTCCAGGGCCGGCAATTCGTCTTTGCAGGGCGTGCACCAGGTCGCCCAGAAATGCAGCAGCACGAATCTGCCGAGCAGCTCAGTGTTGGTGAGGACAGCACCCCCTTGCGCCGACACCAGCGCGAGCTTCGGCACTTCATCGGCCAGCGGCTCGATGGCGAGTGCATCCTCGGCGCGCGCCGGCAGCGCCGTCAGGCACAGCCAGGTCAGCACGACGGCCACGCGGTGCGGCCATGGCTGTCTCATAGCAGCACGTTGATAGCACCGAAAACCTTGAGGTCGTCGCCGAGTTGGGTGCCGGTCAGGTCGTGGTGGATGGGCACCTGGGCGGAGAACTCCAGCGACCAGCGCGGGCCGATATTCCACTGCACACCGGGCTGCACGAACATGACGTGGCCGCCGGAGTCGTCGATCACGCTGCCGATTTCCGTTTCCTGGCCGCGCACTTCGCCCGCCAACCCACACAGCAGAAAGACCTGCTGGCTCGTCGTGCCGATGGTGGCGGGCAACAGGCGGTAACGCAGAGTCAGGTCGTAGTTGAGCGAGTCACCAAAATCGAAGTCTTCGTGGCCGGCCTCGCCCTGGCCTTTTACCGCGCCCAGCATATTGGCGCTCAATGACCAGCGGCCGCGCGCATGGCTGAGTG
>JANLSI010000052.1:0-7521 GCA_031362345.1 Pseudomonadota bacterium | reverse complement strand
GTGCAGGCCAGCAACAGATGCCCGAGCTGGCTGTAGTCGGCGGGCACGGTGATGGCGTGGGTCGCGGGGTCGACCACCTCGCGCGTCACTTCGAAAAACTGATTGAGATATTTGGTGCCGAGTTGTGACGCCGACAGCGCGAGGTTGGTGAAGGACGCCATCACGGCGAAATAGGTGGCCTTGAGATTGTCCGGCGCTGAGCGCGCGATCCAGGCCAGCATCGGCACCATCGAGATCTGTCCCAGTGGTGATTCCAGCGCAGTGTCGACCAGCGCGATGAAGCGCGCGTCGACCACTCCACCGGTATGGGCGGCGGTCCACACATGCAGACCGTGGTACATGCCGAGCACCGGTAGCGACAGTAGCGTGCCGATGATGGTCAGGAAGGCGACGATGCTGGTGATGGGCCGTTCGGCCATGAAGCGCCGGAACAGGAACAAGCCGGCGAGCGTCAAGATACTGGCGATGGCCGACAAGCGCGCCAGAAAGGATTCGTCGAAACCCAGCTGATCGATCATCCACCAGGTCGAGCCCGAACCCGGGCCGGGCATGGCGCGGAACACGAAGATCACCACGGCGGTGCCGACCAGGGTCGCGCGTGCTTCGGCTTGCAGCGCGCCGAGCAATCGCCACATCAGGAACAGCACGATACTGAGCGAGGCGCCAAACACGATCTCCTGCGCGCCGGGTACTTTGCCCAATCCAACCGCTACTGACACCGCCGCAAAGCCGAGACCGCCGAGCAGAATGCCCCAGTTCACCGCCGGCCGCTCGCCGTGCACTGTCAGCAGGTTCGCGACTTGCACGGCGCTATAGCCGCGCGCCGTCAGTTGACGTTCATCGCGACGCCGTATGCGCCCGGCCAGCGCTACCCCGAGTATCGACACAAACGGGATGATCAGCGCGTATTGGTAGATGCGCAGATAGGCTGCCAGCTTGCCATCGGCCGGCAGGCTCTCGACTCCCGCCAGCAACACCACATTGACCAGCGATACCAGCACACCGCCGCCAATGATGGCGACCCGTCCAAGAGTCTGCATGGTCGTGTGCATGAGAACGCGCTGCTGGGCGGGCACTGGCTGGCCATCGGCGTCGACGCGCGGTACCGCCTCAACCGTCATGGCATCGGCTACCACGTCCTGGATCACATAGCCGATGGGTGCGAGCAGCGCGGTCAACACGAACCAGGCTTCGGCCGGCATCACCGTGCGCATCGTCTCGGCGGCGGCGAGCAAGCCGATCATGATGGCGAGACTGAGTGCAATCAGACCCGCGCCCAGCAGCACCAGTAGGCCCTTCCACTTCCACATCAGATCGACCAGATGGCCGAGCGGCATCTTGAGCGCCCACGGCAGACCAGCCCAGAAGCCGAGCGCGGCGAGAAACTCGGCCGACAGGCCCAGGTAGCTCTTAACGAAAAAAGTACCGACGATGCCGGTCAAGCCGGAGATGCCGGCCGCGACATAGACCATCAGCGGCGGCAAATAGGACAGACGCATCTCGCGTCCGAGCGCGAACACATTGCGCTCCAGCCAGCCGAGTATTCCAGACGGCGCGGTCGAGGGTTTACTCATAGCGTGCGCAAACGACGGGCGTTCGCTGCTGTCCTTTCCCGGCAGGCGGGTGATGATTTGCTGAGCGGCGTTTGCGTGCCGCAGCGGTTGCGCGTTGGTGACTACCATTGCCGGCCGGCGAATGATGAGTGATCACGGGCGGCGCGTCGACCGCATCCCGCGCGGGCCTTTCACCTACAATGCCGCGCCATGAATCCGCCCCTCACGCGCTTGAATCGCACCGCCCTGTTCGCGGCCGTTGCCGGGTTCGCTAGTCTACTCGGCAGCTGTGCGCCCTTGGGTAGCGCCGCTTGGCACACCTGGCACGGCAGCCCATCGCGCGTGCTGCCGCTGTCCGCCGACGCGCCGCTGTCCGGCATGCCCTTGGCGCTGACCCCCGCTCGCCATGGGCGCGTTGCTGTAGTGGTGGCCTTGAACGCGACCGACACGCCAGCCGCCAAGCCCGCCCATGCCGTGCCCGTCACCATCAAGATCAGCGACGCGCAAGGTCAGGAATTGCTGAACGAGTCACGCGACACCCATGCCGCCCGCGCGCATCGCGCTGGGGCAAACATTGCGCAAGCAGGCGGCGGGCATTTGACCCTGCATTACGATTTCCCAAAATTCATGGCGCCGGCCGATGGCCGCATTCTAATCGACGCGCAGCTGGCTGCTGAGCGAAATGACGGCGCGCGGCTGGAGAAGGCCGAACTCATCGTCACGGATGACATCGGCGACTATGCCGTCGGCGTGAACTTCGGCGTATTCATGTTGCTCGCGGGCTGGATTGCGGCGGTGGTTGGCGGGTTGACCTTGTTGGGCAATCCGTCGCCGCCCATCGGCGCGCAACGCCCCGCTGCCGGCGAGCGCGGCGCGGCGATGCGTGGTCATCTGTTAGGCCTGCTCGCCTACCCATTGCCGTTCGTGCATCTGCTGGTGCTTGCGCTGTGGTGGCTGCGCGGCCGTGGCCGTTCGGCCTTCGTCGAAGAACATGGTCGCGAGGCGCTCAATTTCCAGTTGTCGATACTGGTCTACCTGTTGATCGCGTTTGCCTTGAGCTTGGTCCTGATCGGCATCTTGATGCTGCCACTGGTGTTGCTATTTCAGATCGTGATGACGATCGAAGGCGCAGTGCAGGCGCGTACCGGGCATCGCTTCCGTTACCCGCTGACGTTTCGCTTTCTGCACGCGCCGGGGGCTTGAGTGACCAGCCCTGCAAGGAATGTCCGAATTCATTCGGACATTTACCCGGCTCGCCTAACTCAGCGCGGCGGCATTACCACCGTCGAATCAGGATCGAAGCCCATGTGCTTTTCAAAGAAGTTGAGGGTACGGTCGCGGGCTAGCGAGGCACTGGTTTCATCGTAGGTGCCACGTTCATCGCAATTGAAGCCGTGGTCGGCATCGTAGACGAAGATCTGCACATCGGGGTGCGCGGCGCGGATGGTGTTGACTTCGCTGAGCGGAATGTGTTGGTCCTTCTCGCCGAAATGCATCATCACCGGACAACGCGGGTAGCGCTTGGCTTCCTTGACGATACCGCCGCCGTAGTAGGCCGACGCTACCGCGACCTTATCCAAGCTACAGGCTGACAGCCAGGTCAGAAGACCGCCGAAGCAATAGCCGACCACGCCGACTTGCCCATATCTGGCGACGTGATCGATGGCCGCTTGAATATCGAGCAGGGTGTCGCTCAATTTCAAATCATGAAACGCGATGCGTAGCCCTTTGTCGAAATCCGGCTGGGCGGTGTAGCCCAGTTCAACATTGCGCTCGACACGGTCAAAGATCTGTGGAGCGATTGCGACGTAACCGGCCGCAGCGTAAGCATCGGCGACGCCACGGATATGTTGGTTAACGCCGAAGATCTCCTGGATCACCACCACCCCACCCTGAGGTTCGCCCACCGGCTGTGCCACATAGGCGCCGATTTTGACGCCGTCAGCGGCTGTCAATTCCACTTTTGCCATGGCTTGCTTCTCCGTAGCTTGAACAAGAAAACGAATTGCGAAGTACCGACCGAAGTATAGATCGGCCGACTTGGTACGAACTGCCTACTGAGGTCGATGCCGTTGCGACTCGCTGGTCGCAGTGGTGGCCATCAACACCTCGGGGCGCAGATGATATTCGGCCTTGGCGCGTCGCGCCGGGTCGTCGCTCTGTGGACCGATATAGCTACCTAGATCACGGCTCCAGGCGACGGTGGCGCGCGCATAGGCGAGTCGCTTGTCCTGCCAGCCGGCCAGCGCCGCGTCGCCCTGGTCGAGCGCCTGGGCAAAGCTCGCGGCATCCTCGGCCGCTTTCGACACGCCGAGGCCGCAATGGGGGCGGGCAGTAGCTGCCGCGTCGCCGAGCAAGGCCACCCGATCGTAGAGCAAACGTGGCGCGCAGAAATCGAACATGCCTTGGAGAAAGGGCCGGGTGGTGGCGGCGATCACCGTCTGGATCTGTGGTGCGAGGTAAGCGCGTGACTCGGCGCGCATCGCGTCCACCAGTTCGGCGCGGATCAAATCGTGTGGAATGCCGTTGGCGTGACAGTGGCCGCTAGCGTCCGTCAGATGATCGTGCAGCTGGGTTAGCGTGGCGGTGCGATACCAGCCCCAGTTGTACCAGCGTCGGCCGGGGGCCAAGGTGTCGTCGGGACCCGCCACCAGATAACCCAGCCAATGGCCGCCGGGCGCCATGCCGAAGGCCATGCGCTGATCGAATTCGGCGAGCACACTAGGCGCGATCAAAGCTTCGTCGATCAGACCGCGCCAGCCGAAATAACCGCAGTACTGTGCGATGGCCTCGGGCGCGACGATGGCGCGCACGCTGGAGCGTGTGCCATCGGCGCCCAGCAGCCAGTCGCCGTCGACGCGCGCGCCATTGTCGAACACGGCGGTCACGCCTTCCCGGTGGTGCTCAATGCCGCTCAAGGTGTGGCCGTCGTGATAGTCGGTGTCGGCAATCTGCGCACGCAGAAAGCGGTAGATGAGTCCCCACGAGGTCATGATCTGGGGCAGCTCGTGGCGGCCGATCAGCTGCCCGTCGCGGTCGAACATAATGCGGCCCTTGGAACGTACGCCCATTTCGTCGCGCAAATCGATGCCCGCCGCGCGCACGGCGGCGTAGAGCTCGTCGTGGGTGGCGATGCCGGCACCCCGGTTAGCGAGCGCCTCACCTGCACGTTCGTAGATCGCCGCCTGCCAGCCGAGATTGCGCAGCGCGGCTGCCGCGAACAGACCAGCCATGGAGCCGCCGATAATGATGACGCGGCCTTTGGAAGTCGGTGTGTTGCTCATCTGGCGGCCTCGTCTGATCGCGCGGCGGGTTCTACTGTGGGTCCGAATTCATTCGGGCATTAAACTGTCCGTCAGCGTTACATCGATTCAGAGATGAATGTCCGAATGAATTCGGACCCACAATTCTCAGGTCCCCAACGCGCGCCTTAGCGCCGCCGCCGCATCGTCCAGCGCGGTGAGCGCCCTATCGACCTTGCCGCCCATGCGCATGAAGCCATGCACCATGCCTGCATAGCAATGACGTTCCACCACCACGCCGGCGTGTTCCAGGGTGTCAGCGTAGACATGGGCTTCGTCGCGCAGCGGATCGAATTCAGCGCTCGCAATGAAAGCTGGCGCTAGTCCCGAGTGGTCCGGCGCGAGCTGTGGCGAGGTGCGCGGATCGGTGCGCGCGATGCGCGATGGCAGATACCAGTCGACGAATTGTTCCATCGCTGCGCGCGTCAGCAGATAGCCGCTACCGTTGTCGCGCAGGGAGGCCGTATCGGCGGTGAAATCCGTGGAGGGATACAACAGCAGCTGGAGTCGCAGCATCGGCCAGCCCTCGTCGCGCACCGCCAACGCGGTGGCGGCGGCCAGACTACCTCCCGCCGAATCTCCACCTACCGCCATGCGCTTGGCATCGAGCGCCAGTTCCACCGCGCTGGCGGCCACCCAGCGCACGGCCGCCAGGCAGTCTTCAAAGGCAGCTGGAAATTTGTGCTCGGGGGCGAGGCGATAGTCGACCGCGATCACCACTACGTCCGCGTGGGCCGCCAGATAGCGGCACAGGTGATCGTGGGATTCGAGATTGCCGACCACCCAGCCACCGCCGTGGAAATAGACCAGCACCGGTGACGGCGTCGTCGCGCCGCGCGGTCGATAAACACGCACTTTGAGGTTGTCGGTCGGTCAGGCGAACACCAGGTTGGCGACGCTGGCGAGCGGCGGCGTGGCATGCTGGAAGATCAGGGTGCCGGCATCGTAAGCGCGCCGTGCAAGGCGCGGCTCATTGGTATCGAAGGCCGAGCCGCTGCGCGCCGCTGCATCGACCAGGGCCTGGCATTGGGGATCGAGCGGCATAACGGCTTGCCCTAGCGCCGCCTATTCGCCACCGAGGATGAACACGCTGTCCATGCCCTCGCTGCGGTTCGGAATAGCCGCCTGATAGGCCGGCGAGTTGTACCAGGCCTTGGCGGTCGCGCGATCGGAGAATTTGATCACCACCATCACGCTATGGGGGTTGCTGCCCGACAGCGCCTCGCTAGCACCGCGACACATAAACTCGCCACCGAAGCTGGCCACGGTCGGGCCGGCGACTGCGGCATACGCGGTCATCTTTTCTGCATTCTTGACGGTGGCGTGGACGACGACGTAGGCGGTCATGAAACTTATCCTCGCTGGGGTGGGCTTGAACGGGGCCGCCCGGGTGGGGGCGCTCGATTGTCTGCACTTCGAGGATCGGCTGCAAGCCCGGATCGCCCGCGAGCCGCGCCGCTAGACAATAGGCTCGACCTTCGTCCCGCTTTGCGCGCTCGCCGTCAGCAGCTTGCGCAGATCGGGGTTGCGCGGATCCGGCACGCCGGCCGGTCCGCCCGCTGCTAGCAAGGTACGCAGCGCGCGCCGGCAGCGCACCGGTCCGGCATCGGATGGCAGCAACACGGGATCTACGTCGTCGATGTCATTGCCACCGCGCTGACGGATCAAGGCCTGCTGGGCCTCGATGATGGGTTTGTCCTGACCGGCGAAGGCGGCGGTAATGGCGCCATGCCAGGCTTCTAGCACACCGGCTTGGTGGCCGTTGGAAGGCGATACCCCCCAGAAGTAATAGGTGCTGTGGGCATCCTTGGGCGTCAGGATGTCGGTGCCATAGATGAAGATACCGTCCTCCCGTGGACGACCAGTCGGCGTGATGCCAACGTCGAGCAGCATGTGGGCCGGTGCGTCCCAGCGCATATAGAGCCAGTGATCGACCACTTTGCCGTAATTCCCGAACAGCGCATCCCAGGCTGGCGGCGCGAGACCGTCGGGACACCAGCGGTTGGACCAGATGGTAGTGCCGGCCTGCTGCACTTGGTGTTCGCCACGCTTGATCGCTTCTGATCCGAGGATACCTTCATGCACGAACTCGACATGGGTCAGGTCCATGAGGTTGTCGGTGATGAGTTCGTAGTAGCCATGCATTTCGATGATGCCCTTAGTGGTCGGAAAGCGTTCATCGGTGTGACAGGAGAAGTCGGGAATCTTATCGGCGTCGGCATACTGTTCGTCGCCCATCCAGATCCACAGCATGGCGTGACGGTCCACCAGCGGATAGCGATGGGTACGCGCGCGCACGGGGATTTTTTGATTGCCGTGGGGGTTGTGGATACACATGCCGCTGCGATCGAAGCGTAAGCCGTGATAGGGACACTCCACTACATCGCCATGCAGGCGACCCATGGATAGCGGCGCCGAGCGATGGGGGCAGGCGTTGTCGAAGGCCAGTGCGTGGCCTTCAGGATCGCGATAGAACAACACCGATTTGCCGATGATGGTCCGTTCGAACAGCGCCTGTCCGACCTCGTCGCTCCACGCTGCGGCGTACCAAGCGTTGTGCAGAAATTGAGTGGTCATATAGGATTTTCTCGTCATTCGAAATGCGCACCCCGCGATGCACGATGCTGTTCGCGCTGATCACGGCCGGCTCAGGGCTGCGGAATGTC
>JANLSI010000049.1:0-7271 GCA_031362345.1 Pseudomonadota bacterium | reverse complement strand
CTTCATTGGTCTGCTCGGCACGGTCGTTGGTGGGATGGTCACCTTTGCCACCATTGCCGAGACTGGCGATATCAACATCGCTGCCATCGCGCCGGGCATGGCTGCTGCGCTGTTAGCGACGGTGGCCGGCCTCGGCGTCGCCATCCCCGCGCTGTTTGGCTACAACTATCTGAGTGTGAAAGCCAAGGAGTTGAATGCCGACATGCAGGTCTTTGGCGATGAGTTCATCGCCAAGGTCAACGAAGTCTACGGCGTTTAGGCGAGCCGGCAGGAGCGACGCGCATGTCAGCGGAAGTCAAAGGCGATAGCGAACCCTACGACGGTATTAACATCACACCGATGGTCGATCTGACCTTTGTGCTGTTGCTGATCTTTATCATCATGACCACCGCCTCGGTGCAGGGCGTGAAGGTCAATCTGCCCCAGGCCAGCAGCGCGGTGTCTTTGGCTAAACCCAAGACCAAGGCCGTCACCATTACGGCCGAAGGCAATATTTTTCTCGACACCTATCCGGTCACGATGGCCGAACTCGAGAGTCGGCTAGCGTCGCTGTATGCGGCCGATCCCGAACTGCCGGTCGTCATCAAAGGCGAATCCACCGTGCAGTATCAGCTCGTCATGGACGTGCTCGATCTGACTGGGCGTGTGGGCATCACGCAGATCGGGCTCGTCACCCAGAAACTGGTCAAGTAGGGGGGCGCGCCCTCGGTCAATCTTATGCAAGAAGAACAGGAAACATTTCAACATCGCTATGGCCCGCTGGTGTGGGGCGTGGTGGTGTTGGGGATAGTGGGCATCGCGGGCTATTTCGCCGTCACTGCGCTGGGCGCTACCCAGGCGCCGGAGCCGTCCAAAGTGCAGGAGATCTCCTTGGTGCAGCCGCCACCCCCCCCGCCGCCGCCGCCCAAGGTAGAAGAGCCGCCGCCACCGGAGCTCGTTATGGAAGAGCCCAAGCCCGAGCCCGAACCGCAGACAGACGACGCGCCGGCCGACGAAGCCGCGCCCGGTGACGAGTTGGGTCTCGACGCCCAAGGCGGCGCCGGCAGTGATGGTTTCGGCCTGCGCGGCAAAAAGGGCGGGCGCGGCTTGATCGGCGGTGGCGATCGCAACCGTTGGTACGCCGGTGTGATCCAGCGCGAGTTGCAGGGCCTGTTGGCGGACAACGAGGCCGCCCATGGCGACAAATACGCGGTGGTGGTCAAACTCTGGATAGCCACCGATGGCCGCCTCGATCGTTTCGAACTATTGGACTCGACCGGCAGTGGCGCCGGTGACGATGCCCTGCGCAAGACGCTAGCCGCGTTGCACTTGAAAGACGCGCCACCGGAAGATCTGCCCCAACCCGTCAAGCTGCGCATTGTCTCGCGCTAACGCCGCACTTGAGTCCTGACCCACGAGAACAGTTTTGAAAAAATGCATCATCAACGGCCTGCTAGTCTCCGTCTTGCTGGTGAGCGCGCTGTCGGTCTTCGCCACCGAGCAACAGCAGCTGCTCGAACTCAAGAACACCGTCATCAATCTGGTTGATGCCTTGGTGGCGCAGGGCGTGCTGAATGAAGAAGCGGCGCGCAATCTGATCAAGAAGGCCGAAACCGATGCGGCGGCGCAGGCCAAGACTCAGGTCGCCACCGCTGCGCCCGAGGCGTCGAGTGTCGAGGACCCGGCGCCGGTGTCGAGCAAAACGGTGCGCGTGGCCTATGTGCCGGAATTCGTCAAGCAGGAGATCCGCGACCAGGTGCGCGCCGAGTTGCGCGAAGACGTCTTGACCGATGTCGCGCAAAAGGCCAAGCAAGAGCGCTGGGGCACACCCGATGCGCTGCCGGAATGGGTCAATCGCATCAAGATCTCGGGCGATGCGCGGGTGCGCAACGAATTCAACAAATACGGCAAGGACAATTTCGACACCTTGTCCAAGGACAATCACTATTTGGATATCGCGCGGGTCAATGCCGCTGGCGGTATCAGTCAGGCCGGTGCGCGCGCTTTCCTCAATACCTCCGAAGACAGTAATCGTTGGCGCGAGCGCGTGCGTCTGGGCTTGCGTGCCGGCATCACGGACCATTGGAATTTCGATGCGCGCATCGCCACCGGCAATCAATTGAATCCGGTCTCAACCAATCAGACCTTGGGCAATGGCGGGCAGCGCTTCAGCATTCAGCTCGACCGCGCTGGCCTGCTCTACGACTTGCCGGCCGAGCAGGGCGCATCCTGGCTTAATACAAATATCAGCTTTGCCGCTGGGCGCATTGCCAATCCCTGGATGTCGACCGATTTGATATGGGACGAAGACCTGAATTTCGATGGCACTGCGTTGAGCTTGCGGCGGGCCATCGGTCAGGGTGACGGCTTGCAAGGACTGGGCGCCAGTGGCCGCGCAGTATTCGCCACCGTTGGACTATTTCCCTTGCAGCAGGTCGATTTCTCTTCCCAGGACAAATGGCTGGCCGGTGGCCAGGTGGGCGTGGCCTGGGAGTTCGAGAACCAGAACAAGCTGCAGATCGCGAGCGCCTATTACAACTACATTCACGTGGTCGGCAAAAAGAACGCGTTAGGCAACACTTTGCGCAACGGCACGCAGCCGCCGTTTCTGCAGAAGGGTAATCTGCTTTACAACATCGCCAACGATCCGAATCTAGACGGTGGCACCAACGATCAATTGTTCGCGCTGGCCTCGAATTACCGCCTGCTCGATATCACCCTATCGATGGACCTGGCCTACCTGGCGCCCTATCACGTGATGTTCAAGGGCGACGTGGTGAAGAATCTGGGCTTTGATCGCGAAGAGATCATCAAGCGTACCGGCGGCACCACTTATCTCTATCCGATCAGCGAACGTACGTTGGGCTGGATGTTTGAAGTGGCGGCCGGCTGGCCGCAGGTCAGCAAGTTCAGCGACTGGCAAGTGTCAGCCGGCTATCGGTATCTGCAACGCGACGCGGTGCTGGACGCCTTTACCGATTCTGATTTCCATCTCGGTGGTACCGATGCCAAGGGTTGGATAGTGGGCGGCAAATACGGGCTGGCGCGCAATACCTGGCTGCAACTGCGGTATATGTCGAGCGATGCGATCGATGGCCCGCCGCTCGGTATCGACACCTTGCAGGTCGATCTCAATGGCAAGTTCTAACAAGCTGATGGCGCGGGGCGCGCTGCTGCTGGCGGTGGTGGTGGTGATGGCATCGCTAGCACAGGCCGAGACGCCTAAGGCCCAGGCCAATGCGCAAGCGGCGCTGACCCGTGCCCAAGGCCTGTTGCGGCAGTTGAACGAGCAGAAACAGCAGCTGGAACTCGACAACGCCAAGCTCAAGGCGACTTCCGCTGACCTTGAGCAGCAGATCAAGCGCGCCAAGATCGAGGCAAGTGATCAGCGCACGGAAGCGGCCACACGCGCGAAAGAAATCGAACAGAGCAGTATCAACCTCGTTCATTCGAAAGAGCGTAACGAAAAGCTCACCGCGCACCTCAAGGAAGTGATCGCCCAATACAAAGACACCGCCCGCACCCTGCGCGATAGCGAAGCCGAGAAGACCCGCCTGCAAGAGCAGCTCACCGCCGCCCGCGCCGAACTCGCTGATGCGGAGAAGAAAAACCTAGCCCTCTACCAGACCAACCGCGAACTCATCGACAAGTACCAACAAAAATCACGCTGGGCTGCGTTATTGCAAAAGGAGCCTTTCGTCGGCTTCAAACAGGTGGAAATCGAGAACGAAGCCCAGGCCTTCGAACACGACAACGCAGAGCAGTTGCTCAATACCCCGCAGGACGCCGGTGGAATGTCCGACTGAAGTCGGACCTACAGAAGAGATGGCTCCTCGTAGGTGCGAATTTATTCGCACACCGCACTCGTCGAGCGCGCCGTGCTGGCCTATGGGCTGGTGTTCGTACTGGCGCGAGCGCTGGCAAGCAATTTCGCACGACTGATTCAGTCCGTCTTCAGGTTTGGCCGCGCATCGTGTATATAACTGATGTTTGCGGTTGTTCCCATCCCACGAGGTGTGTGATGAAAAGTCTAGGTTTCGCGTTGTTCGTTGCTTCTGTGACCGTGCCAGCGTACGCCGTCGATGTCGGCGTATCCGTGAGCATCGGTCAGCCTGGTTTTTACGGCCAGATCAACTTGGGCAATAATCTAGTGCCACAACTCGTATATCCACAGCCGATCGTCATCACACCTCCGGCAGTGGTAGTTGCTCTACCGCCGCTCTATTTGCGTGTACCGCCGGTGCACGCCCAGGACTGGCGAAATCACTGCAACGAATACAATGCTTGTGGCCGCCAAGTGTATTTCGTCCAGGATGAATGGTACGAAAAAGTTTACGCACCCAATTACCGGGAACATCCGGAAACCTACCGCGACGAACGCCATGAAGAGCGGCATGAAAAGCACGATAAAAAGCACGATCAAGGAAAGCACGGTCGTGGCCGCGGACACAACAAGGACTAAGGCCAAAAGGACGAATGAGATCACAAACGTCTAGGGCCGCACTGCCATTCATCGTGACGGCAGAGTGAGCATTCGCCACAGCTCATAGCAGCCGAGCCCGCACGAGGGATCCACAGGGTTCGGGTTCGCGGCTCGCCCCACATCTTCTGTGGGTCCGACTTCAGTCGGACATCCCTTGTAGGTGCGAATTTATTCGCACACCGCACTACACCGGCACCCTCAGGTCCCAGGCTAAAATGTCCGCTACAAAGCCTCCGTCATTCCTGCCTAAGCAATGCTCCGAACGCCGTGAACCCGCCCTTCCGCGAACGCCTCGTCGAGCGCGCCGTGCTGGCCTATGGGCTGGTGTTCGTGGTGGTGTTGACTTTGTCGCCCATGGAGTTTGCCTGGCCGCTGCACTGGACAGTGGCGTGGAGGAGCGACTCGTACGACCTGCCGGCCAATATCCTGTTCTTCATGCCGGTCGGGTATCTGTTGGTGCTGGCGCGAGCACCGTCAGGCAAGCGCCCCGTGCTGACGGCCGCTCTATTTGGCACGGCGCTCAGCGCCGCGATCGAAACCTGCCAGTGGTTTGTGCCGGTACGCTTGAGCTCCCTGACGGACTTGCTGGGCAACGCCAGTGGCGCCACCCTGGGGGCTTGGTTATGCGTCGGGGTGCGGGCACGCTTGAAACGCGCGCTGCCGGAGGTACTGACCCTTGACCATCCCTTGCTCAACACTGTCTACCTGAGCCTGCCGCTGATGGGGCTTGCCAGTATCGATGCCGACCCCGACGCCCACCGTACCTGGCTGTTACTGCCGCTGGGCTTGATGGGCGCCATTACCATCTGTGGACTGTGGCGTTACCGTCTGGCGGCGCGACTGGACGCGCCCTGGGAAAGTGTGGTGCTGGCCGTGCTGCTATGGTTTGCGTCGGGCGCAAGCCTGGGCTCAGTCACAGCGCCCGGCATCGTCGCGCTATGCGCCCTGGCGGTGCTAATGATGAGCCTCGCCTTGCTGGCGCGAGGCCCGCACTGGGCGGGTGCGAATGGACGCTTCGAGCACCGTGTGCTGGCCAGGATCTGGCCGTGCTTTCTGATTTATCTCGCCATGCTGGTGTGGTGGCCGCCGACCGCCGACTTCGTGCCCTTCCATGCCGGGCTCTGGTATCCCGCCATACCCTTCAGCCGTCACATGGCGCTGCGGGTCGCTGAGCAGGCGGCGGCGCTCACGCTGTTCGGCTATTTGGTGGCGGAGTCGCTGGGACGCAGTCGTCGCGCTCCAAAGCTAGTGCTTGCAGCGTGCCTGCTGGCGGGTGCCGTGTGCGCGCTCTTGCTCGAAGTGAGCCGCGGCTTTCTGCCCAATGATCAAGCCAGCCTGGCGCGGGGTGCATTGGCCACCCTGGGGGCCGGCTTTGGGGTGTTTCTTTACGGCGCACGAATCAATGTGGTGCAGATCCTGCGCGGTGAGCCCGCCGTGGCGCCCGCAGTCTTATGAGTCCCTGGCGGCCGCGATAGGGAGCAGAGCACGGCGCGAGCCGATACTGCGCAAGATTTATCGTGCAGTGCCGCAATTGGTGACCGCCTACATGTAAATGTGTCACAAGAGGCTGCTAATATCCGCGCGGGTCGAACAATGCGCCTGGCGCCAGGTTCTCGAAAACGCTTTAGTGCAGGCAGCTAGCAGTTTGAAACCAAGATTCCGACATGCCGAGTAAGCCCACCACCATCCTGCCCGTGATCCTGGCCGGCGGTGGCGGCACGCGATTGTGGCCTTTGTCGCGCGGGCATTACCCCAAACAATTTCTCGCCGTCGGTGGAAGTGATTCGCTTCTGCAACAAACGCTTACCCGTCTCGGGGGCAGCGAGGACCTGACGGCGGCCCCCCCCATCGTGGTCTGCAACGAGGAGCACCGCTTCCTGGTCGCCGAGCAGGCGCGGGTGACCGGGGTAGAACTGGCGACCATCCTGCTTGAACCGGTCGGCCGCAATACCGCGCCCGCCTTGAGCGCCGCCGCAGCTATCGCGCGCTGTGATGGCGCCGACCCGCTCTTATTAATGATGCCTTCCGATCACCTGATTGCCGATCGCACGGCCTTTCATCGCGCCGTGCAAGTCGGCGCGGAATTGGCCGCCAGCGGCGAGGTGGTGACCTTCGGCATCGTGCCGACTCGCGCTGAAACCGGCTATGGCTATATCGAACTCGGCGCGCCACTCACTCCCCAGACCGCCGCGCCCGGCTATGTCGTGAAGGCCTTCAAGGAAAAGCCCGACGCCGACACGGCGCTCGGCTATATCGACAGGGGCGGCTTCCTGTGGAACGCCGGCATCTTCATGATGCGCGCCTCGGTGTGGTTGACCCATGCCGAACGCCTGTGCCCCGCCATCGTCCAGGCTGCCGTGGGGGCCACCTTGGCCGGCCGTCAGGACGGCGACTTTTTCCGACTGGAAACCGAGGCGTTTAAAGCCTCGCCTAGCGATTCCATCGATTACGCCGTCATGGAGCCCTTGAGCGTCGAAGGCGCGGTGCGCGTGGTGGCGCTCGACGCCGGCTGGTCCGACGTCGGCTCGTGGGCCAGCCTGTGGGACGTGTCCGATCAGGATGAACACGGCAATGTCAGCCGTGGCGACGTCTGCATCATCGATTCCCGGGACAATCTGATCTTCGCCGAACACCGACTGGTGGCCACGCTCGGTTGTGCCGATATAGTGGTGGTGGAGACCGCCGATGCGGTGTTGGTGGCGGATAAGGGCCGCACCCAGGACGTCAAGCAGGTCGTCGAGTGGCTGGCTAGCCAGAATCGTGAAGAGCGCCTAACCCACCGGCGGGTGTATCGGCCATGGGGCAGCTA
>JANLSI010000834.1:0-12910 GCA_031362345.1 Pseudomonadota bacterium | reverse complement strand
CGCCAGCGCGCCGCCACAGCCCGCGACACGCGCTCCGTCATCCAACTCAGCCTTACAACCCCTTCAATCGAGCGGAGAGCGCACATGTCAGCGACACCCGGCAGCTTCCTGACCCGTCATCATCACATCACCATCGCGACCGGCGGCGCGCAGGAAGACTACGATTTTCACACCAAGGTATTAGGCCTGAAGAGCGTCAAGAAGACCGCCTTCTACGACGGCGTGGCACCCATCTATCATCTCTACTACGGTAACGACACGGGCGATGAGAGTTCGCTGGTGACCACCTTCCCGGTGGCCCACACCGGTGTGAAGGGCCGTCGCGGCAGCGGTCAGATCCGCTATGTCAGTCTGTCGATCCCGCCGGCCGCGCTCGATTTCTGGCGTGAGCGACTCACCAGCCACGGTTTCGCTGTGACCGACAAGGAGCGTTTCGGCGAGCGCTATCTGGATTTCCAACATCCCTGCGGCGTCGAGTACGCGCTGGTCGCCGTTGCCGACGATGTACGCAAACCCCACAGCAAGGGCCCGGTACCGGCCGAGCTCATGATCCGCGGCACCCATTGCATCGCGGTGTCGCTGCGTGATGCCGAGACCATGGAGGAATTCATGCAGCTTGGTTGGGGCGGCACGCGCGTGGGCGAGGACCACAACCTGATCCGTTACCAGCTCGGCGCCGGCGGCAGCGGCACCCTCATCGATTTTGAAGTGGAGCCGGCACGCAAGGCCGGCACTTGGATCGTCGGCGAAGGGACCGTGCATCACATGGCGTTTCAGATCGGCAGCCACGCGCAGCAGAACCAGCTCAAACTGCATCTCGAAGGTCTCGGCTATACCGACACCTCCGATGTGAAGGATCGCGGCTACTTCGATTCGATCTACGTGCGTACGCCGTCGGGAGCAATGTTCGAAGCCACCGTCAGCCATGACGATGGCTTCACCTGCGATGAGCCGCGTGACAAGCTCGGCATGGAAGTCATGCTCGCCCCACAGCTCACCATGTCCCGCCAAGAAATGCTCGCTCAGCTCGGTTATCTGCGCGACTGACGTCCTCGCGATGAGCGCGACAACGGTCGCGCTCATCGGCCCGCCGGTTTTTTTTGTGCCTTTTTTCGCCGTTTGCTGCAAAGCGTCGCCGGCCAGCGACAGCCGTCGCGTGACTTCACATTCTTGCGTCGAAAAGTTGCGATGCAGTTCCACAAACATGTGCCGAACGGGCCGCTATAGGCATTGGCCCGCTTCCTGCTCTGTCGACTTCATAAAAACGGTATGGCAGCCATCGCTGGCTAGCCTAATGAATTCGAAGTAAAGGACACGATTATGCCCAGCCTGGCACAGGGCCTGCGCATCGCAACGGTACTCGGTGTACTTGCTTATGCGAGCAGCGCAGCGGCTTTCCCCATCAACGACACCTACTACGGCGGCAATGATCACCACTATGGCGACATCGTGGGCGGCCCGGTGTTCGACGTGCAGGGCGCCAGCATCAAGCGCAACGGCACACAGTTGACGGTCAACATCTTTACCAACTTAGCCGGTCATGCCGACGAGTTTCTGTTCCCGCAATACACCAATCGCCCGGCCAGCAAGATCAACGGCCGTGCGATGGGCATCGGCTATGGCGATTTGTTTCTTGCCAGCCAGTGGCTGCCGTTCGGCAACGACGCCCATCACCTGCAGGACAACAATGTCACCGGCACCCATTGGACCTATGGCTTCTCGATCGATGGCGATCGCTGGACCGACGCCGGTGGCACGGGCACGTTTTACGCGCTCACCGGCGCCACCAATGACGCCAATGCGCTATTGAGCAATGACTTCCTGTCCGGTGCGACATTCCGCGATGGCCAGGAAGTGGGGGTCGACCGCGCTTCACGCACGGTGGTCGCGCTCGGCACAGGCAGCTGGTCGGTCGCTAGCACGCCGGGCAATCGCCATCTGAGTTTTGTCTTCGATGTTGCTAACAGCGCGCTCGCGACTTCACCGAATATCGCCCTGCATTGGGCGATGAGCTGCGCGAATGACACCATCGAGGGTGTGCAGTTTGTGCCCGAACCCGGCACCCTGGCGCTCATGCTGCCGGCCCTGTTTGCGCTGCGCCGTCGCGTCGGTGGTGGGAACTGAGGCGTCTGTCATCGCGACCACATTGCGGGGAGAGCTAGCCTCAGATCTTGCGACAGCCCAACTCGGCAAGATGCTCCTCAAGAAATTCGAGGCGATCATTGCCCCAGAAGATCTGATCGCCGACGACAAAGCTCGGTACCCCGATCACGCCCAGGGATTGGGCTTCATGCCAGTTCTCCTGCAGACGGGCGAGCAGCCTGACATCGTCCAGCGCCGCACGCGCCGCTGCGAGCGGCAGGCCGATGTCCACTGCCACACCTTCCAGCACCGCTGTCAGCCCGATGTCCTGGCCCTCGGCCCATTCGCGCCACATCACGCGTTCGACGTAGTGCGGCAGCAAGCCGGCTTGTTCGGCGGCAAAGGCCACTAGGGCGGCCGGTGTCGGATCGGTCGAAATCGGCGGCGGATTAAACGCTACCTGCATGCGGCGGCACCAGCGCGCGACGTCCTGGCGTGTGAGCGGCACCTTGACTTTGGCGCGTTCCGGCGGCGAGCGTCCGTCCCAGCCGCCGAGCGAGCGCCACGCGATATCGACGTCGAAAGCCGCCAGTCGCGCAAACAGCCGATGGGAGGTCAGATAGCAATAGGGGCTGCGGAAATTAAAGAAGATACGGACGACGGTGTGGCTCATGGGAGGCTGGCCTGGCGACGATGCAAGGCTGAGCTTAGACGAATTTGAGTCGTGCATAGGCGCAGCGTCAGACGCTGACGCCGCAAATAATCGCGGCCCGCCACCAACGGCCGCGCGTATACTGCCGGCGACACGATGGACAACAGGGGAGAAGCGAGTGACACGCGCGATCGTGCTTCGAGAGCTGGGCGGCCCGGATAATCTCGTGATCGAGGATGTCGACTTGCGCGCCCCCGGCGTTGGCGAGGTGCTGGTGCGGCACACCGGCATCGGCGTCAATTTCATCGATACCTATTTCCGTCGCGGGCTGTATCCGATCAAGCTGCCGGCCATCATCGGCGATCAGGCGGCTGGCGTGGTCGAGGCCGTCGGCCCCGAGGTCGTGGGCTTCAAGCTTGGCGACCGCATCGGCTATGGCTCGGCCGGGCCGTCCTATGTCGAAGCGCGCGTCATGAAGGCCGATGCTATCGTGCACCTGCCGGATGCCATTTCAGACGAAGTGGTGGCGGCTAGTCTGACGCGCGGCATGACGGCCGAATATCTGCTCTTCCGCCTGCATGCGCTGCAGCCCGGCGAGACTGTCATCGTGCACGCCGCGACCGGCGGCACCGGCCTCATGGTTTGTCAGTGGGCCAAGGATCTGGGCGCGACGGTGATCGCCACGGTCGGTGCCGAGAGCAAGTTCGAGATGGCGCGTGAAGCGGGTGCCGACCATGTGTTGTTGCACAACGCCGCTGACTTCGTCGCCCAAGTGCGCGACTTGACCGGCGGGCGCGGCGTCGATGTCGCCTACGATTCCATCGGCCGCGACACCTTCATGAAATCCATTGAATGCCTGCGGCCACGTGGCTTGATGGTGGCCTATGGCAATGCCTCGGGCAAACCCGATCCACTCGATGTGCTGGCGCTGTCGCGCCACGGCTCGCTCTATCTGACGCGACCCAATCTCGGCCATTACGTCAGCACGCGCGCCGATCTGGAACTGTCGACCAGCCGCTTCTTCGACGCGCTGGAACGCGGCATCGTATGGCCTCATCCGGTCGAGCGCTTTGCCCTTGAGGAAGCGCCGGCCGCCCACCGTCATTTGGAAGACCGCGCCAAGCACACCATTCCGATTCTGGTGCCATGAGCCCAGCGTTGAGCGGCGGCCAGTTGCTGGTCGAGGCGCTCATCGAGCATGGCGTGCCGCGGCTGTTCTGCGTGCCGGGCGAGAGTTTTCTCGCGGTGCTCGATGCGCTCTACGACGTGCCCGAGCATCTGCCCATGATCACCTGCCGGCATGAGAGCGGTGCGGCCTTCATGGCTGCCGCCACTGCCCAGCTCAGCGGCCAGCCCGGCGTGTGCTTCGTCACCCGCGGACCCGGTGCCACCAATGCCTCGATTGCCTTGCATGTGGCGCGCCAGGCTTCGATTCCCCTGCTGCTGTGTGTGGGCCAGGTCGCACGCGTCAATCTCGGGCGCGAGTCCTTTCAGGAAGTCGACTACGAAACCTTCTTCGCGCCGCTGGCCAAGCATGTCGAGCAGGTCACCATCGGGGAAGCGCTACCGAGTGCGGTCGTGCGCGCCTTGCACATCGCGCGCAGCGGTCGTGCCGGGCCGGTGGTGCTGGCGCTGCCGGAAGATGTGCTGAGCGCAGCGGCCTTCGCCGCACCCGAACCGGCGCGGCCAGTGCAGCGTCGCGGACTCGAAGCCGCCCAGCTGGAAGAAATCAAGACCGCGCTCGGCCGTGCCGCGCGGCCGCTGGTGATCTTCGGCGGCGGCATCATCAGTGACGCGATGTGTCGCGATCTTGAGCAGTTCGCGCGGCGCAACCGGGTGCCGGTGTGCGTGGCATGGCGGCGTAACGATGCGTTTGACAATGAGCATGCCTGCTTTGCCGGCACCTTGGGTCTGAATGCGCATCCCGAGTTGTGGACCTCGGTCGCCGAGGCCGATTGCGTGCTGGTAGTGGGCGCCCGGCTCGACGAGCCAACGACGCGTGCTTACACCTTGTTCACCGATCAGCGCGTGCGCGATTTAATTCACATCTATCCGAACCAGGCCGACATTGGCCGCAACTATCGGCCGACGCTGGGTATTTGCGCTGACATCGGCGAGACCCTGGCCGCGCTCGCCACCACCACGCTGGTGGTGAACGAAAGCCGTGATGTTTGGTGCCAACGCCTGCGCCTTGCCTTCGAGAGTTCGCGCCATCCGCCCCAGGTCGAAGGCGGGCTCGATCCCGGCGAAGTCATGACCAGTCTCAATCGCGTGTTACCCCAGGACACTATCGTCAGTGTCGATGCCGGCAATTTCAGCCTGTGGCCGCAGCGCTATCGCAGCTATCGCCGGCCGGGGCGCATGCTGGCGCCGATCAATGGTGCGATGGGTTGGGGCGTGCCAGGCGCGATTGCCGCCGCGCTCGCCGAGCCCCAGCGTCAGGTGCTGGGCTGCGTCGGCGATGGCGGCATGCTAATGACCGGCATGGAGCTCGCGACCGCCGCCAAGTACGGCGCCAAGCCGCTCATTCTGGTGTTCAACAACAGCAAGTTCGGCACCATTGAAATGCATCAGGACCGGCGTTATCCCGGTCGCCGCATCGCTAACGATCTGGTGAATCCGGACTTCGCGGCCTTCGCACGTTCCTTCGGGCTGTTCGGCGCACGGGTCAGCGACAACGCCGAGTTCGATGCCATCCTGCCGGCGGCCCTGGCGGCTGACAGCGCGGCAGTTATTGAATTGGTGATGCAGGACGTCTGAGCCTCGGCCACGTGCCTGCGGGAGCGCCATGAATCTCAGCTATTTCAGTGGGTGAATTCGGCACCCTGGCCTATGCGGGCCATGACCGGGCGGACGTCGCTTCGTCGCGACGCTCGATGGAACTCATGGCGCGCAAAGTCAATTTTTCGTGGTCGATGGCCGCTAAAGTCCGCGCGCGGCTGCTCGCAAGCGTAGCCGCCGGCTATCGCAGTGCGGGCGGTTTATTGTAGATTCGCAGGTTGCAACGGCCAGCGACGCAGGATGCCGCAGAGCGTCCGCATTGCGACCATGGGGAGCGCGGGTGTCGGCCAGCTACCCAGATCAACGAACCAAAAGGCGTATTTCATGAGCACGGACAACAACAATCAGCCCGGCGCGACCGCCAAGCTCGACACCTTGGGTGGCACCCACGATTTCCCCATCATGGTTGGCACCGTCGGGCCGAGCGTGATCGACATCTCCAAGCTCTACGCCCAAACCGGTCAGTTCACCTACGATCCGGGTTTCACTTCGACCGCCAGCTGCGAATCGAAGATCACTTATATCGACGGCGACGAAGGTGTGCTGCTGTATCGTGGCTATCCCATCGACCAGCTCGCTGAGCAGAGCGATTTTCTCGAAGTGGCCTACCTGCTCCTGAATGGCGAGCTGCCGAGCAAGGTCCAGCACGACGAATTCACCTTCGCCATCACCCATCACACGATGCTGCACGAGCAGCTGCGCGACCTGTTCTCAGGCTTTCGCCGCGACGCGCATCCAATGGCGGTGATGTGTGGCGTGGTTGGCGCGCTGTCGGCCTTCTACCACGACTCGACCGATATCAACGACCCCTACCAGCGCATGGTCGCGAGCCGCCGCCTGATCGCCAAGATGCCGACCATCGCCGCCATGGCCTACAAGTATTCGGTCGGCCAGCCCTTCGTCTATCCACGCAACGATCTGGATTTCACCGCCAACTTCCTGCACATGTGTTTCGCGGTGCCGGCCGGTGAATACAAGGTCAGCCCAACCATCGCGCGGGCCATGGACCGCATCTTCATTCTGCATGCCGATCACGAGCAGAACGCATCGACCTCGACGGTGCGTCTGGCGAGCTCCTCCGGCGCCAACCCCTTTGCCTGCATCGTGCCGGCATCGCCTGTCTATGGGGCCCGGCGCATGGTGGCGCCAACGAGGCGGCACTCGATATGCTGCGCGAAATCGGCACGGTTGACCGCATCCCGCTCTATATCCAGAAGGCCAAGTCCAAGGACGATCCCTTCCGTCTGATGGGCTTCGGCCACCGCGTCTACAAAAATTACGACCCGCGCGCGCGGGTCATGCAGCAGACTTGCCACGAAGTACTGAGCGAACTCGGCATCAAGGACGACCCACTGCTCGACGTCGCCCTGGAGCTTGAGCGCATCGCATTGTCGGACGAATACTTCGTCGACAAGAAGCTCTACCCGAACATTGATTTCTATTCAGGCATCACCTTGAAGGCCATCGGCTTCCCGACCACCATGTTCACCGCATTGTTTGCCTTGGCGCGCACGGTCGGTTGGGTGGCGCAGTGGATGGAGATGATCGAGGACCCCAGCCAGCGTATCGGTCGTCCGCGCCAGCTCTATACCGGCTATACCCACCGCGACTATCAGCCGCAGTCGAAGCGCTGAGGCCTGTTGTTAACGGCGATGGCGAACGTTTGCCGCTGCGCAGCGCGAGGAGAATGTCGCTATGACTGCAAGTGGAAGCACGGCCGAGAACTACGTCGAGGTCTACGATGAACCTCTGCATCGAGTGCAATGGAGCAACGACTACGCGCTGGTCTACACCGTCAATATTCCGCGCGGCGCGCTGACGCTGTGGCATCGCCACAGCCAGGACACGGTCTACTGTGCGATAGGTGATGTCGCCGTGGCAGAAACCCTTCCCGGCCAGCCCACGGTAACCCGTCACAGCGCCTGTGGTACCGCCGTGTCGCGCGCTCACCGCGCCGAGCCTTTGGTACACCAAATAGAGAACGTTGGCAGCGATGTCGTGCGCTTCGTCGCGGCCGAGGCCCGTGGCAGGCCGCCCACCGTGCAAGCCGCACCATTGCTAGCGGCGGGGCATCGACTGGATTGGGAAGCGGAACGGTTTCGGGTTTATCAACTCGCGACGGCAGCCACCGAGTCGCGTGTCGACTATGGATTTCACGGCTTGCTCGTAGCGTTGCAGCCAATGACCGTCGAGATCGACGGACTGCCGGCCGTGCAGCGCCTAGCCGCGGGTGAGTGGCACTGGTTGTCGCCGCCGCTGACCTGTAACTACGCGCCAGGCGCCCGCGGCATCGTCATCGAGTGGTGCTGAATGCGCGGCGCAGGCCAGGCCCGCGCCGCGCAATGAGCGCCGCTTACTGCTCCTTCGCGATGTATTTGATGGTGACCTTGGACGCTGCGCTGCCGCCGGCCACGACGAGATTCAGTTTGCGCTGACCAGCCACCAGCCGGTCGATACGCTTCAGATTCTCATGCGGCAGATTCAACGCTGTTTCCACCCACTCGTCGGCGATTGCATATAGCTCTTTGCGATCGATGGCGCGTGCGCGATTGAGCGCCCTGCGAAATGCCAGCACGCCAGGCCGATGGGCCTGACGTGAGATGTAAGAATACACCGCGTGTTCGCCTTCACCCGCTTCGCACAACACATCGACGATGCCGAGATCGGCGAGCTCTTCCGCCGTGTAGTTCTTGGCACTGAGGATGATTTTTTCCGCCGTTGCACAATCCACCCGTCGCCGTAACAACGTGTAGGCACCCATGCCAGGGAACAGCCCGAATAGCACCTCCGGAAAGCCGAGGCGCGAGCCGCGTTCGGCTATCACCACATTGCCGGCCAGCGCTGCTTCGAAACCACCGCCCATGGCCGTGCCTTGGACCAGCGAGAAAGTCATGACGTCGGCGCTGTTCGCCGCATGATGGAAAATTGCGTCGGTGGCCTTGCGCGAATAGAGCTCCAGTCCATGGCGATCGCGGCTCGCGATCAAATCTCTGAACAACTTTAAGTCACCGCCGAGACTGAAAATGCCAGGCACCTTGGAGCCGAACACCATGTATTTCAGTTTGGCCGCGTCAAAGTGCGGCAAATCAAAGTGCAGACCATCGCGCACCGCATTTTGCACGGTACGAATATCGTCTAGTTGGGTGTGGGAGAAATACGGCGTGGAGTTACCCGCGATATATTTCCACAAAATGCCGATGGCATGATCGTAGCGCAGATCCAGATCGCGCAGCGCACTGCAGTCGACGTGGGAAGTAGTTTCTGATCGCGCGTCCATTGACGCATGTAATGCTGACAGCATGAGAGCCCTCCTCAGATGAGCATCGTATTTTTCAAATAAACATAGCGTGGGTGAGTGCGTTCGTGCGATTGCCGAAGCGGCACGGCAGGTAACCTGTTGCAATTGATATTAAGCGCTCAATAGCAAAGAACATAGCGATCCACCCACCGCTGCGGCGGCGTTGATCGTGACGCTTGGTGCGAGTGCGCTGGCGGTGTCGGCCAACGCGTGTTGTCAGTTGGCGAGTGCGGTCTTGATGAGCTGGTTGACCAGCGCAGGATTAGCTCTGCCGCCCGTTTTCTTCATAACCTGGCCGATCAGGAAGCTGAGGACTTTGTCTTTGCCGGTGCGCAATTGCGCGACCTGGTCTGGATTACTTGCGAGAATCTCTCGCACCGCTACCTCGATCAGGTGAATATCGGAAATCTGCCGCATGCCTTCCGCTGCGATGATTTCGTCGGCGTCGCGCCGCGAGCTCCACATGGTCTGAAAGACCTGCTTGGCGAGCTTGCCGGACAGCGTGCCTTCGACGATGCGCATCACGAGCTGCCCGAGCTGTACTGGCGTGATCGGGCAGGCTTCGATCATGAGGTTGTCACGGTGTAGAGCCGCGAACAACTCACCCATGATCCAATTCGCGATCTGCTTGGCAGCCTGCGGATGTGCCGCGATAGCGTGCTCGAAATAGCTTGCGACATCGGGATCGTTGGCGAGCACGGTGGCATCTTCGCGCGACAGTTCGTGGCTGCTCACGAAGCGTGCGATTTTCTCACGCGGCAGTTCGGGCAAGGTCGCGCGAATCGCCTCGATATAGGCCGGCGTAACTTCGACCGGTAGCAGATCTGGGTCGGGAAAATAACGATAGTCATGCGCGTCTTCCTTGCTGCGCAGTGGCCGAGTCTCATCCTTGTCCGGGTCGTAAAGACGTGTCTCTTGCACCACCCTACCGCCGTTCTCGAGGAGTTCGATCTGTCGTTCTACTTCGAATTCAATAGCGCGTTCGATGAAGCGGAAGGAGTTGAGATTCTTGATCTCGGCGCGCGTGCCGAACTGTTCCGCGCCGCGCGCTCGCACCGAGACATTGGCATCACAGCGGAAAGAACCTTCCTGCATATTGCCATCACATATGCCGAGGTAGCGCACCAGGCGATGAATTTCGCGCATATAAGCCGTCGCCTCAGCAGCGCTGCGCAGGTCGGGTTCGGAAACTATTTCGAGCAAGGGCGTGCCGGCGCGATTCAAATCAATGCCGCTCGCAGCGTGGAAATCTTCGTGCAGTGACTTGCCGGCATCTTCTTCGAGATGAGCGCGCGTGATGCGGATGGTCTTGATGACGCCGTCGACTTCGATGTCCAGCTTGCCGCGTGCCACGATCGGCGCTTCGTACTGACTGATCTGATAGCCCTTGGGCAGGTCGGGATAGAAGTAATTCTTGCGCGCGAACACCGAGCGTGCGGTGATACTGGCGTCGACTGCAAGACCGAAGCGCACCGCCATGGCGATGACCTGTTCGTTGATGACGGGCAGCACGCCGGGCAGACCGAGATCGATAGCACAGGCCTGGGTGTTAGGCTGCGCGCCATAGGCCGTCGAGGCGCCGGAGAAAATCTTGCTCTTAGTCGCGAGCTGGGCGTGGATTTCCAGCCCGATGACGGTTTCCCATTGCATCGGTGCGTCCTCAGTTGAAGCCGGTGGGCGTGCGCAGATGCCAATCGCTTTCGCGCTGATAGCGATGGGCGAGACCCAACAGGCGCGCTTCGTCGAAATGATTGGCGGTTAGCTGCATGCCGACCGGTAGACCGTCGACGAAGCCGGCAGGTATCGACAGGCTGGGTAGCCCGCCGAGATTGGCGGCGGTGGTGTAGATGTCGCCGAGGTACATCGTCAGCGGATCTTTGGCGTGTGCGCCGCTGTGATAGGCGACTGTCGGTGTGGTCGGGCCGACGATGACATCCACGCTTTCGAATGCCGTAGTAAAATCGTCGCGTAGTAAGCGGCGAATCTGTTGAGCCTTGCGGTAATAGGCATCGAAATAGCCCGACGACAGCACGTAGGTACCGATCAAAATGCGTCGTTTGACTTCGGCGCCAAAACCTTCACCACGTGATCGGCAGTAGAGATCGTTCAAGTCGGCCGGGTTCGCGCAGCGATAGCCGAAGCGCGCGCCGTCGTAGCGCGACAAATTGGACGAGCATTCGGCCGGCGCGATGACGTAGTAGGCGGGGATCGCCAGTGACACGTGCGGCAATGATATGTCCCGCACGTTCGCGCCGCGCGCTTCCAGTTCCTTGACCGCTTGTTCAACACACGCGCGGATTCCGGCATCGAGCTGCTGATCGAAGTATTCGCGCGGCAAACCGATGCGCAGACCCGCCAGCGGTGCATCGAGCAGACGGGTGAAATCCTCGTCGGGCCGGTCGATGGAGGTTGAGTCACGGGGGTCGAAGCCGGCCAGCACGTTCAGCATCAGCGCGAGATCCTCGACGCTTACACCCAGCGGTCCGCCCTGGTCGAGACTCGACGCGAAGGCGATCATGCCGTAGCGGGATACTCTCCCGTAGGTCGGCTTGATGCCACTCACGCCACAGAAAGCGGCCGGCTGGCGAATCGATCCGCCGGTGTCGCTACCCGTCGCGATCGGCGCTAGGCCGGCCGCCACGGCGGCGGCCGAGCCGCCCGAGGAGCCGCCCGGCACGCGCGCGAGGTCCCACGGATTAGCGACCGGACCGTAGTAGCTGCTCTCGTTGGACGATCCCATCGCGAACTCGTCCATATTTGTCTTGCCGAGCATGACCATGCCTGCCGCGCGCAGACGCTCAACCGCCGTGGCGTCATAAGGGGCGATGAAGTTGTCCAGCATGCGGGAGGCGCAGCTGGTACGCACGCCGCGAGTGCAGAAGATATCCTTGTTGGCGTAAGGGATGCCGGTCAATAGTCCGGCCTTGCCGGCTGCGCGGCAGGCGTCGGCGGCGGCGGCCTCGGCGAGGGCCTGTTCCGCGCACACGGTGATGAAACTGTTGAGTTGTGGGTCGAGCGCGGCGATGCGGCCGAGGTAGTGGCGGGTCAGCTCGACGCTCGAATAATCGCCGCGGGCCAGGCCGTCGGCCAGGCGTGCGACACTACGGGGTAGGGAGTCGATCATGGGCTATTCGATGACCTTGGGCACCAGATAGAGGCCGCGTTCGACCTCCGGCGCCAGGCTCTGAAACAGTTCGCGCTGGTTGATCTCGGACACCCGATCCGGTCGCAATCGAGCGGTCATGTCCAGGGGATGGGCGAGAGGTTCGACCGCGCTGGTGTCAATTTCGTCCATGCGTGCGACGAAGGCGAGGATGCCCGACAGCTGTTCGGCATAGCCGGGAATGTCGTCGGGCGCGATCGCCAAGCGCGCGAGTCTCGCCATCGCGTGGACTTCGTCGTTACTGATCGCCATGCAGAAGTCTCAATTATTTTATTGATTAGAAAGAACTTTGATCCTGTGGCTCGCTTGCTACAGGAACAGCGCACTGTTACATTAGTCGGCCATTTTACACTGCGAATTGTGGGGGGCGGACGGTCTTGCGCCGCTAGCTGTCGAAGATCACTTCGCACGACTGCGGCCGCCCCATCCGCCACTCAGCACCGTTTTCACGCGCACTCCGACTGGTCGCTGCGGCCCGGAGGCCCTTTGAATTTGAAGAGGCTCGAATTTAATGCTTCGCATGCTGCGAGGAATGTTTTCCAACGATCTATCGATCGATCTGGGAACCGCAAATACCCTGATATATGTTCGCGGCAAAGGTATCGTCCTGAACGAGCCCTCGGTGGTCGCCATCCGTCGCGGCCGCGATCCCAACAGTGCTAAATCGATTGCTGCGGTTGGGCTCGAAGCCAAGCGTATGCTGGGCCGCACACCGGGTCATATCGAGGCCATCCGGCCCTTGAAGGACGGCGTCATCGCCGACTTCACCATCACCGAAAAAATGTTGCAGCACTTCATTCGCAAAGTGCATGGCAACCAGTTGTTCAAACCAAGCCCGCGCGTACTGGTGTGCGTGCCGTGTGGCTCGACGCAAGTTGAGCGGCGCGCGATTAAGGAGTCGGCGGAAGGTGCCGGTGCACGTGAAGTGTTCCTG